>JABMNN010000125.1 GCA_013204545.1 Chloroflexota bacterium
ACACGCTTTCCAGGCGTGCCCGTTAAACCGCTCTGGCACCTCTCCGCGGCAGCAACTCAAACCGATAGATCGGTAAGCGCTCATCGTCGTTGGAAGGCGGTGAACCAACTTCAATGTGTATATGGCGGAGAGAGCGGGATTCGAACCCGCGATATGCGGATGCATATACCGGTTTTCGAGACCGGCGCCTTCAGCCACTCAGCCATCTCTCCGAACTAGTCAACTATAACAATTGAACAGGCAGTTTCGGTGTGTCAATTAAGAGAAATCGGTTGAATTTCATTTTGCATAATGCCAACTAGTTGTATGTGGAATTGTTGACGTAACTGAGTGCGTAAACCTAGGATTGAATCTATTGTCGATCATTATTAATTCCAATCCAGCCCGCTCTTATAGAGTTCAAAACGGCTCCACTGAACATTCAAATGTGGAATCGAGTAACTGGATAATCGGACACATCACGATGTTTCTCAAAGGTGACCATTAGTTGGTCACTGCAGGAATAATTCTCGCTGCAGGTAAAGGCACGCGGATGCGATCTAGCTTGCCCAAACCGCTTCATAAGGTTGCAGGTGTGGCCCTTGTTGGCCACGCTGTGCGGATAATGCGAGCAGCTGGTGTGGACAACATTAATGTGGTTGTTTCGAGCGAGTTAGCCGATTCTGATGAACTGCGAGAAACTCTCCTACCCAGAGTTAGAGTATCCGTGCAGCAAGAGCAGCTTGGCACAGCTGACGCCCTTGCCGCTGCTCGTTCCGCGGTCGAGGATGCAGATACGATCGTTGTAGCTCCTGCCGATATGATTCTGGTAACGGACAGGATCGTGAGAGAAATGATTAAGGTTCACACTGAATCTCAATCACTTGCGACGGTGTTGGGGGCAATGGTTGACGACGCGTCAGGCCTTGGACGGATTGAACTCAATTCGTCGGGGCGCCCATCTGCGATTTTCGAAGAGCACGAAGCTAGCACCGAACTGCTCAATAGTAAGTTGATCAACACCGCATGGTATTGCTTCGACAATCGTTGGGTGTGGAGCGCATTGAGTTCAGTTCAGCCAGCCGACACAGGTGAGGTGTATCTCCCACGGATAATAGCGATCGCTGCGACTGTGGATAGCGCACAACTGATTATTTCTGATGATAATGAAACACATCTTGGAGTTAACGACCGGGTGCAGCTTGCGCGAGTTGAGGCTGTCGTGCGGCAGCGTACGAACGAAGCGCACATGCGTAACGGTGTGACTATCCACGACCCAGCCGTCACATATATTGATATTGATGTTGAGATCGGAGCCGACACAACAATCGGCCAAAGTACACACATCGGAACGCGTTCGGTGATCGGATCAAATGTTGTAATCGGTCCGAATACTCAAATTTTTTCTAGCAGGATCGGAGATAGAGCGATCATTGACGGTGCGCGAGTAATCGATTCTGTGGTGGGTGCAGGTGTTTCGGTCGGGACGAATTCATTGATCCGTGACGGATCCGAACTCATGCAGGGTTCGAGAATAGGGAACCTTGCGGAGATCAAAAATTCAGTTATTGGTTCTGGTTCCAGAGTGTCGCACTTCAGTTATGTTGGCGATGCCACACTTGGAAGAAATGTGAACATTGGGGCTGGTACTATCACTTGCAATTACGATGGCGTCGACAAACATCCGACTATAATTGAGGATGATGCGCTTATCGGGTCAAGCACGATGTTGATCGCACCTGTAACTATTGGAAAAGCCGCAAGGACAGGTGCTGGGTCGGTTGTGCGCACTGATGTAGCGGCGGGTGACACAGTAGCTGGAGTGCCGGCAAAATCTATAAAATCGAAGTGATTCAACTACATCCCGTCCAATTGTCGAGATTGAAATCTAAAGGAATGATGAGTAATACAGAAGACCCTGATAGTACGGGGCAACCTCCGCATAGGATCCGGCAGACGATATCGTTTGAGGTGAGCGCGTAATGCCTCCCGGACTGCTTTCGCTGCTGACGCTAATAGTTTCTGGAATTGTTTTCTTCTTAACTGCTCTGGCGATATCTTCGCTCGGTACGCGGATAAATCCGCTGCCATCTTCAGTTCGAAATCCGAATACGAATGGAAATGGTGATTCAGAGCATGAGCATGATCACGGATTTTCAGGGCGACTAAGTGCTGAAGTGAGCCTTATAGGAAGAAGCCTGCAGGCTGCTGCCCTCATGGCCTCGGCTCTTGCTGTATTTTCGATATTTGAATCGGGATCAGGGACGGCCGGTTCAGGATTTGAAGTGGCACTAAGTGGCGTCATAACAGCTGTTGGAGCGGTTGTTGTGCAATTAATAGCATCGGGCCTTTCTGGTTACCGCCGGAAATGGGGTCGAGCCATAAGCCGCCCTACGGGGACATTGTTGCAATTGACGAGCTTGGTGCCCGGTATATCGCATATCGTCGGTTTCTCACTTTCACGGGGCAGGGGCGTTGGTGCCGTTGATGAAGACGTTTCAGCGGCACTTCAGGAGACTCTAGATTTTCTTGAAGAGTCGGTTATTCCTGCTGATCAAAACGAGTTGAGGATGATCCGCGGAATCCTGAGGATGGATACCGTGAAAGTACGTGAAATCATGGTTCCTCGGGTAGATATGAACACAACGTCAACCTCGGCGAGTATCGGCGAAGTTGCTGACTTAATGTCGGTTGGTGGGCACAGTAAGATTCCTCTGTACAACGAAACGATCGACACGATAGTAGGTGTTATTTTCGCTCGCGACGTTCTTGCGGCGCTGGACAACGACATCGATCCTGATAGCCCTACAGAAAGTCTGGCGCGCCCTGCACTGCATGTTCCTGAGTCACAGAGTCTTGAGAGGTTGCTACGGCAACTTCAGGAGTACCGCACAGGTCTGGCAATTGTCGTCGATGAGTACGGCGGAGTTTCTGGTCTGGTAACTGTTACCGATCTCATCGAAGAGATTGTTGGAGAGCTTGTCGACGAGTTCGATGTAGACGACCCTGAGGTTGAGGTTGCCGACTCTAGGGAGATGTTCGCTGATGCCGGTGCATCAATCGACATCATGAATCAGACTTTAGGAACTTCGATTATCCCAGACGGTTTCGATACGATTGGCGGACTGGTGTTCCGTGAACTCGGTAAAATGCCATCGCCTGGTGATGCCGTTTCCGTCGATGGAGTGGTTATTACGGTTCAATCTGTAATTGGCAGAAGAATCCGACGGGTAAAGATTCAATTAGTCGAACCAGAAGCTACTCATCACACGTAGTCTGTCGATCCCATTGGATGCATCGGGAAAATCTACGCAAGCTTGTAGATTGCAATAGGGACACCTTCAATCCCATCGGGAAGTTCTTCCGTTACTTCCCAACCGTGAGTCTCGTAGAAACGCCTTGCTCCCGAATTCGAGGCGATAACACCAAGCTCTACGCTGTCGAATCCTCTTTCTTTGATGAATGCGATTGCACGAGTCATCAGCAAGCCACCGATGCCGTTTCCTGTTTGCGAAGGTTCAACGTGCATGCCGCTTAGCTGTGCGCCGTGGTTTGACGTCTCTATAGGGGAAACTCGAACCGTACCTACGACAGCATCATTGACCACGGCGATAAATGTTGCTGCATCTTGCGAATGATCAGAGAGTAGCTCTCTCCACTTTGATCGGTACACACCCAGTTGTCGGGAGCTAACCCATTCGGACGATGCAAATGAGTTGAATGATACCGTGTGGCTGCGATATACAAGAGCGGCTACGGATTCGCAGTCGGATGGAACTGCGGAACGAATATTTATTGAATCCGATGACATGTTGGAAAATATCTTAGACCGAGAGTATCGAATCGAATGTTAATCAAAGAAGCCCCGATGAAAACCGGGGCTTCTCAAGAATCAATAGATTCGGGCTTTAGCCAGCTACCTTGTCGACAAGGATAAAGGCTGAAGAGCCTCGGTTTCCTTGATCACCATCAGCTGTAACGGTGAATACGTCACCAGCAGGGAAGCCCCCACCAGTACCGCCAACCTGAATCGCCAGAGTAACCGTTACCTCAAATGCACCGTGGTCGTTTGCGACCGCGTCACCTAGGAGGAATGGGAAGCTACCAGGCTTCGATGAGACAGAAACCTTCTCACCAGCGGCAAACCCACCACCAATTACGGTGATAGATGCTGAACCGTTAGTGATCTCAGCTGCACCGGTCGAAGGACCGCTGGCGTCAAACACAATGATTCCAGCAACCTGAGTCGTGCCATCGGCTCCGTTAGTTCCAGCAGTTCCCTTAGGTCCCGCAGGTCCCGCAGGTCCCGCTACACCAGGGTTGCCAGGGTTACCGGCTACACCAGGAGCACCATTAACACCAGATTCACCAGGAGCACCTGCTACACCTGGGTTACCAGGAGCGCCAGGAGCGCCGACGGGTCCAGCCGGACCCTGATCGCCCTGACATGCAATTGCAGCCATGAGGGCGAACATCGTACCAATCAATAGGAAAGCCTTTAGCTTTCCGCGGAGCAGTCCTGTCATTGGGC
>JABMNN010000011.1 GCA_013204545.1 Chloroflexota bacterium
AGAGCAATGGACTGAAAATCCATGTGTCGGCGGTTCGAGTCCGCCCCTTGGCACCATTATAGTAAGTTCGGGTTGAGCGTTTCACTGAATCCTGAAATTTGGGTTGTCACCAAATCTGTAACCAATATTGGTTACAGACACCCAAGATTCAGCGTCTAAGTCCGGTCTCAGTGACCGTGTTTCTTGCCTTCGTAGAGAGTGCGAGGAGTGACGAGCCATGATCCTCTCAGCTATGTATTTTGACGACCGCAGTTTGGCGAATCGTGCAAACTTCCAATGTAATGTCCACGACCACACTCGCCGATAACCAAGAGGGTTCCAGAGTGGTCTAGGCACTTATACATCTGAGACCATCTGAGTATTCCCCATTCCCAATCAGTCACGGATTGATGCCATCGTGAGCAGTAGTGATACCCTCGCTGTCATGAGCGAGCAAAATCGATCGATCTTATATTGGGTCGTTGGGCTGGTTGTGTTTCTGCTGTTAGCTCGATTGATCATATCGGCAACGATTTGAGCATGTAACTTCGCTCCGAATTATGGATAGCAAGGTTATTCAGCAGCATGGATGAAAACTACCGATATTTCAATATCGGTAGTTTTCATTGACAAAAATCAAGACGATGACCACGTGAGTGGTAATGCTTGTGATCACTCTTTTTATTGCACCGGTTGGTAGAACACCAGTTTGTACCAGATCATCGATACCGTTTTCCAGTCGCACTTGTCCAAAGTGCTAGGAAAACGATCCAAACTACGGTACGCCGTTTTTCACGGTTACTAAATTCAAGTCGAAAGTGGTTGCTATTTAGGCCAGGCGAAGTCCGTCTCAAATTCGGGCTTGCCCTGTATATCGAGCTTCACTCGATAAAGCTCACCACCTCGATGTGTTGAGCCGTTATAGGACGATGGGGAATTCTCTCCAGTGCCGTTCCACGCGGTAGTCACATAAAGTTCGTTCAGATCTTTACCACCGAACATTGCACTAGATGTTTGAGTAACCGGGAACTTGACTCGACGCTCCTCCTTGCCATCAGGATCGACGCGAATAACACAGCCTCCGCCCCACATTGCCTGCCATATGAAGCCCTCTGCATCTACGGTCAGACCGTCAGGGAACCCTTCTTCTTTTTCGAACACTACAAGATCGCGCCGGTTCGAGAAATCCCCACTTGCGGCATTGAAGTCGTAAGCCCAAATCCGACTCTGCTGGGTGTCAACGTAATAGGAAGTTTTTAAATCAGGAGAGAACCCAAGCCCGTTCGAGGTGCCGATATCTTCCTCAACAATGTTGATGCCTCCGTCAGGATCGAATCGATAGAGAAAAGCGCGTCGACCGTCTTCATAATAGGTTCCAGCAAAAAACTGGCCAGCCGGACTCGCAGTCACATCGTTAAATTGCAACGGCGCTCCGTGGAGTGTTCCTTGGTGAATGTAGGAAATATCCTCATCCTCACGCCAAAGCCCTATGCCCGACCAACTGGCGACCATCAATCCGCCCTGCTTGTTGTTGGCATAGCCTCCGATGTTTTCACCCTGATAGATTTTCCTACTCACGCCAGTCGAAGGGCTGTACTCGAATAGTCGACCTGTCTGAATATCAGTCCAGTTCAATACCTGCCGCTTTGGATCCCAAACAGGGCCTTCACCGACTCTGGTTCTAAAGTCGGCGATCATTTCTGCTTCGTACGTCATCAGTTCGGTAGCCTTTCAATTAAACAATTTTGAAATCTATTGCGCACATTATGCAACGTGAAATTGAATATGACTAAGACCACTGTCAGTAGGTGCGCGGCGTAATCACCCAATCACCTACCATTTTCGACTTCGAGTTTCCGATGATTATCACGGTACGCTTGTCGTGTTCGAACTCCGTCATTTGGGCGAGCGTGGTGACGTTTATCGTTTCATCGGCTCGGGTCACTTCGCGAGCCACTACAACCGGAGCTGTTGCTGCACGATGACGCAGCAACACTTCCTGCGCCTTGCCCAACTGACCCGGACGATGCTTACTAGATGGTTCGTAGAGTGCGATCACCATGTCGGCCCCAGCTACGGCATCAAGGCGGCGTTCGATCTGGTCCCATCCAACGAATCGGTCGCTCAAGCTGATGACGGCAAAATCTTGCGCCAACGGCGAGCCGATCATAGATGCAGCCATGCTCGCCGCCGTGATGCCAGGGATTATTTCAACATCTATCAGTGATCGTTCGTCCACGTCCATTTCGGCGAGGAGCTCGAACACGGGCGCAGCCATGTCGTAGATCCCAGCATCACCACCAGTCACGATGGCAACTTTCATTCCCTCGATTGCGAGGCGCAATGCTTCCAGAGCGCGCTCCTGTTCTTTGCCCATGGGGAACTCTTGAACACGTGTTTGATCGACGAGGTTTGCTACCTGTCGGAGATATTGTCCGTAGCCGATGATTACGTCGGACTCTGATAGGGCTGCGAGTGCCGCTGGCGTGATGTACTTCACGTCACCCGGCCCAATTCCAACTAGCGTTAGCTTGCCTTTTTTACCATTTTGTCCATTTTGATCTGCCGACATCTCGAAAACTCCTGAGTGCCATAGCCAACGCAGATCATCCAGAGCCTACGTCGATTTCAAGACTGAGTCATCTCACGAACAACGTCGAAGAATCCACATGTTGAATCCGTGGTTATCTCGGATATGACGGCACCTCAACGCTGACCGGAGCTCTACCGCCCGTGAAACCGGGGTTTTCGCTTTTCCATGAACGCCCGGCGGCCTTCTATGTAGTCTTCACTGTTGAAGCATGCTTCGACCATCGCGGCGACTCGATCCAAATCACGGTCGTCAGGATTTTTCGTACCTTCATTGATCGCTGCCTTTGCGGCTTTAACCGTCATCGGAGCGTTACCAGCAATTGTCGTCGCCAGAGTTGTGACGGTCGCTTCTAACTCATCGACCGTCACAACTCTATTCACCAGCCCCATCGTCACTGCTTCCGACGCAGTGAACCGACCGCCAGTGAAGAAAATCTCCTTGGCGAACGAAGGCCCGACGATGTTCATCAATTCCTTGATTCCGCTATATCCATAGCCCAATCCGAGCTTGGCAGCGGGAACCCCAAATTGACCATCGTCGGCTGTGACGCGAAGGTCAGCAGTCAGGGCGATTGCCATTCCACCACCGATACAGAATCCTCGAATCATCGCTATCAACGGTTTTTGAAGTGTTTTCAAAGCACTGCTAGCCGCACTTGTAGCGGCTTCATAAATCTCGACCTGTTCAGGCGTATTACGAACTTTCTCGAACTCAGAAATGTCGGCTCCTGAGACGAACGCTTTATCTCCAGCCCCCTTCAAAACGACGACACGTACGTCATCGCTCGATGCGAAATCTTCGATGATTTCGGGAATTGCCTGCCACATAGCGAACGAGACAGCATTCCGTTTGTTCGGCTGATTGAATGTGATCCACCCGACACCGTCTTCGACGTGTGCCAACAATTTGTCGGTCCGCAGCTGTAGCTGCCTCATATTTTTATCCTTGATTGTTCTTCCGTCTAATTGCTCAACCTACAGGCAACCAACAAACTGGCCTAAACGATACCGTTCTCGCGTAAAGCTGCAATCGCGAATTCGTCGTAGCCGAGATCGGCGAGCACTGAATCAGTATGCTCACCTTGATCGGGAGTCGCTGTCCGAATCGCCGAGGGTGTTCGGCTCATTTTAATAGCCTGATTCACAACTCCGAATTTTCCGAGTCGTGGATGATCGATTTTTATTGACATTTCCAAATGTTGAACTTGCGGATCAGCGAATACCTGATCCATCGAATTGATCGGACCGGCCGGGCAACCGACGCTGTTCAACAGGTCGATCCAGTGCTTGCTCGTATTCGTCTTTGTCACTTCAGAAATAACGGCATTCATCTGAACACGATTTTTCGACCGAGCCGCAGAAGTTGAGAATCGCTCATCACTATTCCACTCTGGGTGTTCAAGAGCCTGACAGCAACGCTCGAACATCACACTACCAGCAACGGCGATGTTGATATGTCCATCGGAAGTCGGGAACACACCTGTTGGAATATTGGTCGGATGATCATTACCCGCCTGCCCCGGTACTTCACCTTCTTTAAGATAGCGAGCTGCCTGAAAATCGAGCATCTGCACCATCGCCTCTAGCAATGACGTACGCACCCACTGCCCTTTGCCAGACACTTCCCGTTCAAGCAAAGCCAACATCGCCCCCTGTGCTGCAAACATACCGGCACAAAGATCGGCTATCGGGATTCCAGCGCGCATTGGTCCTTCTCCTGGTGCACCGGTGATCGACATTAGTCCGCCCATGCCCTGTGCTATCTGATCGAAGCCTGCTCGATTTCCGTAAGGTCCATCCTGTCCGAAACCCGAAATACTGACGAGGATAATGCGTTCATTGATTTTGGAAAGCGTCTTGTAATCAGCTCCGAGTCGATTCTTCACATCGGGTCGATAGTTCTCCACAACCACATCAGCTCGCTCGACGAGCTTATGGAAGATCTCGCGACCCTCATTTGTTTTCAGGTTCAGTGAC
This sequence comes from Chloroflexota bacterium, assembly GCA_013204545.1. GTDB lineage: Bacteria > Chloroflexota > Dehalococcoidia > Lucifugimonadales > Lucifugimonadaceae > Lucifugimonas. The sequence goes on from JABMNN010000011.1 coordinate 4,549, forward strand.
AGCGAACGCTTATTGCGGTGCAAGTTCTGAAAATCGGAGTTATCACGATCTCCACCAAGCCCCTCTTTGCCATCAGGCGGGGCTTCGATTTTGATCACATCAGCGCCCCAGTCGGCCAGTTGACGTACGCATGTCGGTCCCGCTCTCACCCGCGTAAGGTCGAGAATTTTGAATCGCGAAAGCGGCATACCGGGAGGCAACATCAGTAATCTCCAAATTGAAGTAGCTCTGGTGATAATAGATCGCCGCAAAGCCTACTACGAGATGGAAACTCGTGAAGTACTAGTTATCTCATAATTCAAGCGCCTCGACCCATCTGATAATATCGCGCCGAATCGTATTCCGGTTAGCAGCTGTTACTTCCAACATGTTTACATCGTCCCGGAGTTTGACCTGATCTGAATATTCGCCTTTTTTCTGGCGTACTATCGCAATCACAGGAACGAAAGAATCTAAGGCGTTGTTCACAAACTCCTTGAACGAACGCGACCATCCACCCATAATTCCAGTCTCGTCAATCACCACTAAATCCGCCGTCTCAAATGTTTCGGACTCTGTCGCTACACATTCGTTGAGCAGTTCAAGGTCCACTCCTAGTAGTCCCAACCTGTGCCTTCCACGAATCGACGGATGAGCGACCAATCGAGACACTCCTCCAAATCCAATGATTCGCCATCCCGGATCTGAACCGTCGTCGCTCAGCCGTGGACTCAAAAATCCGGACATTTTAGGAGGTTTCAAAAGTTCGACTGATGCGGCAAGCACCGTTGTCTTTCCAACGCCCGATTCACCAGTGATTAAGAGATTGTTTGGCATGGGCGCAATCGTATTCCCTAATCGACCTAGCTGTTGCGACGGCATGACTCTCAAGAGTAATATCCCGCTCAGTTGCCTACGAGCTTGAATTAAGATCGTTTACCAAAGTCCATTTTCACCTGAAATGAGATAACTAAAAAAGATGTCTGACATCCCAAATTTCAATATGAAACCAGTTCACGTTCCTGACGAAGTGCTTGAAGGACTGAAAAAGCTTCCAACGGCGACCGTGTACAACGCTGTTCGATACTTCGGTTCGACGCTTTGTGTGTGTGAAGGTCTTCAGAATTTCACTAAAGGTCAAAAGATGGCGGCAAGAGCTCGAACCCTTCGCTTCCTACCCAATAGGGCCGACCTTAAAGCCGATACACCATCGGGCGAAAACTCACCTGAGTACACAGCAATGGGCAGATGTGGACCCGGGGATGTACTGGTAGCCGATATAGCGGGCGATGTAAAGACCGTGGTTGCTGGTGATGTGAAACTACTCCAACTGAAGATGAATAATGCCGATGGCGTAGTGATCGATGGTGCGATTCGTGACCTCGATGTACTACGTGACGAAGACTATGGCCTCACGGTTTACGCCACGGCGCGAAGTTTGCATGGTGGCCCGACAGCGAGTCCAGCTGAAGAAAATATCCATATTAATTGCGGCGGTGCGTTGGTTCGCCCCGGCGACGTGATGGTCGGAGATGATGACGGGGTAATCGTTGTTCCGTCGTGGATGGCGGCGCAAGTTCTCGAACATGCCACCGAACATGAAGAAGTGGAAAATTACATAAAAGAAAAAATCGCCACTGAAAATGTTGCCCCAGGAAAATACTACCCGCCACAGCCTGAATCATTTGAAGAGTGGCGTCGGGTGAAGAAAGAGCGAGGACTCTAGGCAAACATGTCCACATCATTCGTCATCGGCGACTATGAAATTACTGCTGTGCTCGATGGTCCTTCCCTACCGCGTGATCCCGGGATGATTTTTACGACCGTGCCAGCCGAGGCATGGGATCCGTACAGAGCTATCGCCTTGAACCCAGAAGGCAAATGGGCTCCCGATTGGCGCGGGCACTTGATCCGTGCAACCAACGGTGCCAAAGGTGACACCCCGATCATTCTCGTCGACGCGGGAATGGGTGACGTTGTTCATGAACACACTGGTGAAAAAGGCAAGCTCCTGGACAACCTAGCGGCGCTTGGAGTTCAGCCAGAAGACATCGATATCGTCGTGACAACCCACTGCCACGGCGATCACATCGGCTGGAACGTGTCGTATGACGGCGATATACCATCTCTAACGTTTCCAAATGCCACTCACTGGATCGCATCACGTGACTGGGAGCATTACTCAAAGTCAGAAAATCAAAACCCTGCATTCGATAAATCAGTAAAACCTCTAGAGGCATTGGGCGCACTAAAGCTGATTGGCGGAGTTGAGCAGATTGCTCCCGGTATATCTACATTGCCGACTAATGGTCACACTCCGGGGCACCAATGCGTGCTAATCAATTCCGGCGGGAAAACGGGTGTTATCACAGGTGATCTATTCCACAGCGTCGCCCAAGTAACGGAGCAAAATTGGTGCCCGACATTCGATTGGAACACCACGATGTCGACCCAGTCGCGCCGCAGTCTGTTGACGCTGGCGTCTACACAAGAATGGATTGTATTCACAGGGCACCTTGCTACCGGATCAAGCATCGGCAACGTGGTGTCTGAAGGCGGGAAATCCATCTGGAAAGCGTTGTAATAGCATTAGTTCCATGTCGGATCGACTCGCTGTTCTAATAACACGCACCACATATATCGGTTCGGGCGAGCTATCATCGCCGGATCATGGCTACAACCACTGTCGACCTCATTAAATTTGAAGTAATCCGCAACGCGTTAACTCAGGCAGCGGAAGAGATGGCGATCGCCCTACGCAGATCGGCGTATTCGACGAATGTAAAAACCCGTCAAGACTTCTCGTGCGCGTTCTTTGACAAGGATCTTCGTTCGGTGGCGCAGGCATTTACTCAGCCAGTGCATCTTGGCTCGTTCGTTAGACACGTCCCTATCGCCGTTCAACGCTATGGCCCTGAAAACTTGGGACCCGGCGACATGATCCTATCGAATGATCCGTACGGTGGCGGCGTTCATCTCAACGACATATCGCTTATTGGCCCCGTCTATTACCAAGATCGGTTAGTCGGATACACAGCTTGCCTCGCCCACCACGTCGACGTCGGTGGTGGTGCACCGGCTTCGGTAGGGGCATTTCGAGAGGTCTTCCAAGAAGGCATCATCATTCCCCCCAATCAAGTTCGTAAAAAAAGGCGTACTTGATGACGATTTGTTCCGGCTGGTGTTATCGCAAATACGCTCAAAACGTGAAACCGCAGGAGACTTCAGAGCGCAGATCGCCTCCAATCGAACAGGTGCAATTCGCATCAATGAAATAATCGATAGATACGGAATAGACGAATTCGACCGCTACATCGACGAGATCATCGAATACACCGATCGCCGTACTCGTGCAGAAGTTGCAAAGCTACCGAAGGGCGTATTCGAAGCTGAAGGCTTCATTGATAACGATGGCTTCACCGACGAGGTGGTAAAACTCGCAGTGAAAGTGACTATCGACGATGATGGTGTGCGGTTTGATACAACCGGTTCCGATCCACAACGTCGCGCGCCGGTGAATTCGACGTTTGCTCAGACCTACTCGGCGTGTGCCTACGCTCTCCGAGCTCTCATGGATCGTGACCTACCAGTTAACGACGGCTTCTATCGGTATGTACAGGTCTACGCACCCGAAGGTACCGTGACCAACTGCGTACACCCCGCCCCTGTTGTAGGAGGTTGGGAGACCCACGTTCGCCTGAATGATCTGATTTTCGAAGCACTCGCCCCCGCCCTTCCTGATGCCGTATGTGCCGGAACGAAATCGATGCAGTGCCACTCGGGATTCGGTGGTGAGAATCACGAAACCGGTGAGTACTACTGCTTCCTCGAAACGATCGCTGGCGGGTACGGCGGACGTTCTACCTCTGACGGGCCCGATGCCGTGCAGTGTCACGGACAAAACACCGAAAACGCTCCGGTAGAAGAAACCGAAAGCAACTACCCCGTTCAAATTACTCGTTACGAGTTGGTTCCGGATTCAGAAGGACCCGGAGAATTCAGGGGCGGGCTCGGTCTTAGACGTGATTATATGTTTCCTGAAGAAGCGACCTTCACGATTCTCGCCGACCGCGATAAGTTCGGTCCAAGAGGATTGTTCGGTGGTGAACACGGTGGAAAGTCGGTCTATGCTCTGATCAGGGGCGGGGAGGAAGAACACCTCTCCTCTAAGACCACTGTGCAATTACAGCCGGGCGAGGTGATCAGTTATCGCACGTCTGGTAGTGGTGGCTACGGTGCGCCATTCAAGCGGAATCCTCAAGCAATTCTTACTGACGTTTTACAGGGCAAGATATCGGTCGAAAGAGCCCGTGAACGCTACGGTGTAGAGATTGATATCGCCGATCAAAAAGTAGACGAAGAAAAGACTAAGGAATTGCGCAGTGGTAGGTAGTCATGTGGGTAGCGAAGCACAGCGAATCGACCCGATTCAGTTCGAAGTCGTCCGATCCGCTTTAACCCAGGTAGCTGAAGAAATGGCCGCGGCCTTACGACGTTCTGCCTACTCAACCAACGTCAAAACTCGTCAGGATTTTTCATGCGCATTCTTCGACCGAAACGGTCGGCCTATCTCGCAGGCGTTCACACAACCAGTACACCTCGGGTCGTTCGTTGAACTCATTCCGACGTCAATAAAATCCTACGGAGCAGAAAACCTCGACCCTGGGGACATGTTGGTGGTCAACAACCCGTTTGGAGGCGGCTCGCACCTCAATGACGTAACAGTGTTTGGTCCGGTCCACCACAACGGAGAGCTTGTCGGATATGTTGCCTCACTCGCCCACCACGTCGACGTTGGCGGTGGTGCGCCAGCTTCGATCGGTCCGTTTCAGGAAATATTCCAAGAGGGAATAATCATCCCGCCCGTAAAGCTCGTGAAAAAAGGTGAGATGAACGAAGATGTCTTCAAGTTGATTCTCGCCCAGATCAGATCTAAACGAGTGACAACAGGTGACTTTCGAGCACAGGTCGCCTCTAACACGGTTGGAGCACGCCGACTTGTCGATCTCGTCGAAAAGTACGGCGTAGACGACTTCGACCGTTACGTAGCCGCAGTTGTCGATTACACGGACCGCCGCACACGAGCCGAAATCGCAAATATTCCTGATGGTGTATACGGAACTGAAGGTTTCCTCGACTACGACGGATTTAGCGACAAGGTCGTGAATCTTAAGGTCGAAATCACTGTGAAGGGCGAAACTATATTTTTCGACTTCGACGGCTGTGATCCGCAGCGTCGAGCTCCCGTTAACTCGACAAAGGCCATGACCTTCTCAGCATGCGCATACGCGTTGCGAGCGTTGATGGCTCCTGACATGCCGGTGAACGACGGCTTCTATAAACACATCAAGATGAACGCCGAGCCCGGCACCGTCGTTCACGCCGTTCACCCTGCACCGGTTGTGGGAGGCTGGGAGACGCAGGTTCGGATAAATGACATGTTGTTCAAGGCGTTTTCAACTGGAATGCCCGAGAAGATCGCTGCTTCAACAAAAGCCATGATGGCTCAAGCTGGATTCGGGATTATCGACAGAGAGAACGGCGAGTACCACTGCAATTACGAAGCACTCGCGGGTGGATACGGGGGGCGTTCGACTTCCGATGGTCCAGATGCTGTCCAACAGCATGGACAAAACACCGAGAACGCACCGGTTGAAGAAGTTGAGTCGCACTTCCCAATGCGAGTTTCGCGGCTTTCGTTGATCGAAGATTCTGAAGGTCCTGGTAAATTCCGCGGCGGACTCGGTATGCGACGCGATTACCACTTTCCAGATGACCCGGCGACATTCACTGTACTGTCAGATCGTGATCTCGTTGGGCCTCAGGGAATATTTGGAGGACAGGCTGGTCGTAAGGCGTACTACATTCTCAATCCCGATGATCCTAATCAAATGCAGCGAGAACTCACTTCAAAGTGCGTCATTGAGCTGAAGCCGGGTGAGACAGTGAGCTTCCAAACTCCCGGCGGTGGCGGATACGGACCGCCCTGGGAGCGCGATCCGGCTGCGGTGTTAAAAGACGTTATTAGCGGCAAAGTTAATCGCAAACGTGCACGTGATTTTTATGGCGTTGTCATCGAGGAATATGCGAATACCGTCAATGAACCTGCCACCGCCCAAGCAAGAACTGAACTTACAAATTCGAGGACCTCAAATTGACCGCATCCAAAGAAGGTCGATTCCGAATCGGCGTTGATATCGGCGGCACGTTTACTGATGGAACACTGGTAGATTCGGCAACCGGACATGTCACCACCTCTAAGGTCCTGTCGACTCCTTCGGACCCGGCGTCAGGCTTTATTACGGCTGTCAAAAAACTGCTCGAGATTAACGAATCTGCGACCCCAGAAGCGGTTGAACACGTGGTCCATGCTACAACTGTCGCCACCAACGCCATCGTCGAAGGCAAAACGGCAAAAACGGCGTTCGTAACGACCGAGGGATTTCGAGACATGCTTGAGATCGCTCGTCAGATACGACCCTCTTTATACGATCTGCAATTCGAAAAACCAGCACCACTCGTGCCGCGCCAACTGTGTTTTGAAGTGCCTGAGAGACTCAATGCCAAGGGTCAAGTCGTAACTCCGTTAGATGAAGAAGCGCTGGCGAATGTAGTCGACCGAATCGCCGAATCAGGCGTGGCTGCGGTAGCCGTTTGCCTTCTTCACTCGTATCGAAATCCGGATCACGAACAGCGTATCGGCGCAGCAATTGCAGCGAAGTTGCCGAACGTCATAATCTCACTGTCGTCTGACGTCGTCCCTGAGTTTCGAGAATACCTGAGAGCATCGACCACCGTCATAAATTCGGCGGTTGCACCGATCGTCAGCACTTACCTTGCATCTATTAGTAAAAAACTGCGCGCAGCCAACATAACTTCAGAACTCCTAGTAATGCAATCCAACGGAGGGGTATATCCCGCTGCAGCCGCCGCAGAGAATCCTGTGTTCATGGTTGAGTCGGGTCCCGCCGCTGGAGCCGTCGCCGCCGCAGCGCTTGGTACGGCTCTTGGACATCCAAATGTGATTTCATTCGATATGGGCGGAACGACTGCAAAGGCGAGTCTTATTCGCAATGGTCGGCCGAGCATTACTAAGGACTACAGCGTCGGTGGTGCAGCCCAGAGCGGTACCGGTGCATTCGGAGGGGCTTCAGGATACCCGATCCGAACACCTGTTGTTGATCTTGTGGAAATTGGGGCCGGTGGTGGTTCCATAGCGTGGGTCGACTCTGGCGGTGCACTTCGCGTAGGGCCTCATTCAGCAGGTGCAGACCCCGGCCCCGTTTGTTACGGACTGGGCGGGGAAGAGCCGACGATCACCGACGCCAACCTTGTGTTGGGTCGACTCGATCCCGCATATTTCGCGGGCGGTGAAATACGGTTAAATCGCGACGCCGCACGAGAAGCGATTCGTAGCAAATGTGCCGATCCGCTTGGTCTCACCGTCGAAGAAGCCGCATACGGAATCGTCGAAATCGCCAACACCGCAATGGTCAACGCACTTCGACTCGTATCGGTGCAACGAGGCCACGATCCCCGTGATTTCGTACTTATAGGCTTCGGTGGTGCAGGTCCTGCCCACGCAGTTCGACTCGCCGAGCAGGCAGGAATTCCTCGTGTGCTCATTCCTCTCGGCCCCGGTACTGCCTCCGCTCTCGGCTTGCTGGTAACCGATGTCCGAATGGAAGGGACGTCGACGCTCATCGTTCGGTCGGATGAGGTCGAGCTATCGTTAATTGCAAACGAATTCGAACGACTAGAAAATGCAGGTCAGGAGGCACACAAAGTTGCAGCATCAGCCTCTGGGGAACCTGTTTTTGAACGTGCTATTGAGATGCGTTACTGGGGACAGAGCTTCGAGTTGAGCGTTCCCGCTCCGGTCAGAGTGACCATCGATCAAACATGGATGGACGAGCTCACAGAATCCTTTCACGATGCACACGAAACTGCTTACGGATTCAGGGCGAAAAATGAGCCAGTCGAACTGGTCAACCTTCGACTAACCACCGTTGGGAAGATCGCACGACCACGAATGCGCAAGCTCGATCACTCCGGAACTGATGCGTCAGTAGCTTCAAAAGGTGAACGACCTGTTTACTTCGTCGAAAATTCAGGACAAAAGGGCGTGTTGCAAACTCCTGTGTACAACCGATCAAAACTACCGGCAGGTGCTGTATTCAGTGGACCCGCAATTATTGAGGAACCCGATTGCACTACTGTGATTCACCCATCGTGGACGGTTACTGTCGATGAGTATGGAAATCTCGGAATAGATATTGTCGCTTAGCGACTAGTCACGACAACCGTTACTACTATCAGGTAGTCACAACACAACCTGTCAGGAATCCTGAACAATATGCCCAGCGCTGTAAACCGAGCATGGACAATGATAAGCCGACCGATCGGCGAACCTACAGCCGAAAATTTTGCGATCGTCGAATCTCCTATTTCCGAGCCGAAGTATGGTCAAGTCCTGATTCGAACGCTCTATATGAGCCTTGGTCCTTACATGCGGGGTCGAATGCGGTCAGGACCGTCTTACGCCACACCAATGCAACCCGGTGACGTGATGACTGGCGAAGTGGTCGCCCGCGTTGAGCAATCCGAGTCACCGCTGTTCAACGTCGGGGACACGGTCCGAGCGCACATCGGTTGGCAGGAATGGGCAGCAGTCAGCGCACACATCGTAAAACCGGTCAACCCTAAAATCGGTCCGATCTCAACTGCTGTCGGAGTGCTCGGAATGCCTGGCATGACGGCGTACTTCGGTCTTCTAGCGGTGTTGAAGCCTCGGGCAGGTGACACCTTGGTAGTATCGGCCGCTTCAGGTGCAGTCGGTACGGTGGCCGGACAAATCGGAAAGATCAACGGTTGCTTTGTCATTGGCATAGCTGGCAGCGACGAAAAGTGCCGGTACACAGTCGACGAGCTTGGCTTCGATGCAGCCATCAACTACAAGACCCAGTACGTTTCGGCTGAACTTGCTCGTTTATCTCCGACAGGAGTCGACGCGTATTTCGACAACGTCGGGGGCCCCGTTACAGATGCCGTATTCGAGAATCTTGCCCTCAAATCACGAGTCGCCATCTGCGGTCAGATCTCGCAGTACAACGCATCGGAGCCGCCACAAGGCCCACGCAACTTATCAGTTCTCACGCGCACCAGAGCCACAGTAGAAGGTTTCCTTGTCAACGACTTCGAACTACAACATGAGATCGCACGCACTCGAATCGCTGGTTGGATCAAAGACGGACGGGTGAAGTACAAAGAAGACGTTGTCGATGGATTCGAAAACGCCCCTGAAGCGTTTATCGGACTTCTCACCGGAAAGAACTTCGGCAAACTCCTCGTAAAAGTAAGCGAGTAGCGCCGAACCCATACCTCCGTTCAAGGGATGGATCTAGAGGGTGAGTACTATCGTCCACATGCCAACAAACAAACCCCGAATACACAACTTCCGCTCAAAGGTCTTTCTCAGAGATCAAGTGCAGCAGATCGTTGATTTCTACTACCCCGCGTGCATGGATACCAAGCTCGGCGGTTACATTAACCAGCTTCGTGACGATGGGTCGATCTTCGACGAGCGGACCAAACACCTTGTGGGTACCTGTCGATTCGTTTATGTATTTGCCACCGCAGTGAGGATGCTCGACAACCCTGAATACCTCGAAGCTGCGCGACACGGGGTGAAGTTCCTACTAGAACATCATCGCCAGCCCAACGGCGGATACGCTTGGCTATTGGATGGTCTCGATATCGCCGACGCCACCAACCACTGCTACGGACACGCATTCGTGATGCTTGCGTTCGCTACTGCCCTAAAATCAGGTATCGGTGAAGCGGCTCAACCTCTTGCTGACACGTTCGATCTTCTTGAAAAACAATTTTGGCGCGCCAGCGACCAACTCTACGTCGACGAGATTTCACCAGATTGGTCGAGAGTGGATCCTTATCGAGGTCAGAATGCCAACATGCACATGTGCGAGGCACTGATCACCGCCTACGAAGCCACTGGTGAGAGTAAATACATTGAGCGTGCCACGACGCTCGCTAGACGAGTGTGCCTTGATCTTGGCGGACAATCTGGTGGCATGATCTGGGAGCACTACACCGAGGATTGGTTGGTCGACTGGGGGTACAACCTCGGCGATCCCAAAAATCTGTTCCGTCCCCACGGATATCTTGTCGGTCATTGGACAGAGTGGACAAAGTTGCTGCTAATCCTTGAAGGACACAATCCTGAGCAGTGGATGTTTCCTCAAGCGCAAAAGTTGTTCGATACAGCGATCGAAAAAGGGTGGGATCACGAGCACGGCGGCTTCAACTACTCGATTAGCCCTAATGACGAAATTATCGACACAGATCGCTACTACTGGGTACTTTCAGAAACCATCGCAGCAGCCGGATTGTTGGCGATGCGTGCTGATGACGCGTCCTATTGGGATTGGTACGACAAAACATGGGAATGGTCGCTCGAACATCTGGTCGATCACGACAAAGGCGGTTGGTACCGAATCCTTGATAAATCCAATCAGCGATACGACGATCTAAAGAGCCCTGCTTCGAAAACTGATTACCACCCAACCGCCGCATGTTGGGAACTATTCAAGCGGTTCTAGCGGAGTCATTACGGATCGTGGATTGACTTGCGATCTAGTGATGACGTGTGAAGTAACTCTCAACATCAACACGAAATCGACAGTAAATGTAGCGCGTGAACTTGACCATATGCCCAAGATTGCTTACTGTTGAACACCTAGCGGAAGTGGCTCAGTGGTAGAGCATCTCCTTGCCAAGGAGAGGGTCGAGAGTTCGAATCTCATCA
>JABMNN010000126.1 GCA_013204545.1 Chloroflexota bacterium
ACGAAGATCCGTATGTTTTAGGATTCGAACAAGCGGACTTAACGAAAAACGCCGCCTGAGTAATCACACTCAGACGACGTTGTTTGCTTACGAAGTTGACTCTAGGTCACATACGAAATTGCGAGTGGCTCTAACCCGACTAAGACGGCAGCGAGTTTGAAACGGCTTCAAGTGTCTCGGCAATATCCGCATCCGAATGCGCTGTCGAAACGAACCACGCCTCGAACTGTGATGGAGGAAGATAGATTCCGTTATCTATCATGCCGTGGAAGAACGCCCCAAATGACTCTCTATCAGTCGCAGAGGCACTTGCCATGTCGGTCACCTCGTTACCCGTGAAAAACACGGTCATAAGCCCGCAGGCACGGTTCACGACGGCAGGGATCCCTGCTTTGTCAAATACATCGAGTACACCGTCTGCCAACTTGTCAGTCTTAGTCTGAAGACTTGCATAAACACCCGGCTTTGCAAGTTCGTCTAGGGTCGCTATGCCAGCTGCCATTGCCACCGGGTTGCCGGAAAGAGTTCCAGCCTGATACATCGGTCCGAGCGGAGCCACTTGGTTCATGATCTCCGCGCTCGCTCCGTACGCTCCTACCGGAAAGCCACCACCAACGATCTTGCCTAAACAGGTGATGTCTGGAGTGACACCGTAAACGGACTGCGCCCCACCCAATGCAACTCGAAACCCTGAGATAACTTCGTCGAATATCAGTAACACACCATGTTCGGTCGTCAGATCTCGTAATCCCTCGAGGAAGCCTGGTGCCGGCGTAACAACACCCATGTTGCCACTGATCGGTTCGACGATCACCGCAGCCACTTCACCCTTATTCGCTTCGAGCAGTACTCGAACCGACTCAACATCGTTGAAATTAGCTACGAGAGTTGCAGCCGCGTAGTCAGGATGCACACCAGCCGAAGATGCGATTCCCTGATTAGCCAGTCCCGATCCGGCCTCAACGAGAAGTGCGTCTTCGTGGCCGTGATAGCCGCCATTGAACTTCAGAATCTTGTTGCGACCTGTCTTTGCTCGCGCTAACCGCAGTGCGGACATCGTGGCTTCCGTACCTGAACTAACGAATCGCACGACCTCAATTGAAGGAACAGCGTTGACCACACGTCGCGCCATCTCTACTTCAAGTTCAGTAGGCGCACCGAACGAAGTACCTGACTTTGCGGCCTCGATAGCTGCGCCAATAACGATTGGATTTGCATGGCCTAGGATCATTGGCCCCCAAGAACACACGTAGTCGATCAACTCGTTATCGTCAGCATCCCACACTCGTGATCCGGAAGCTCTCTTGAAAAAGATTGGGTCGCCGCCAACCGAACCCCATGCACGAGCCGGGCTGTTCACTCCGCCGGGTATTAGTAATTTAGCGTCACTGAACAGCTTTGCGGACTTTGCGCGGGACAATAGTGGCCTCCGAATAACGAATCAACCGTACTCAAAAATAAGACCATCGTATTTTGGCGCGTAAAGGGACACTGTAAACAGTGTCCCTTAGTCAGATTTGAGCCAATCTCAATGATTGTTTGGGATTACTCGAGTTCGTCTTCGTCCAGATCGGCCAGCGCGAACACTTTTTGAACGGCTTCAACGGCACTATCTTCTTCACTTCGAAGGAAACTAATCGGGTCGGCCAGAATTCTACGAACGAGTGATCGAGTCATCTTCTCAACCGAAATTGCTTGCTTCCCAGTGAGTCCATCCAGCCGAGCAAGCGTCTGCTCAACTTCCTCACGCCTCATCTGCTCAACACGAGCACCGAGCGTTCGGATCATTGGTTCACTGCTCATACCCGTCAAACGCTCCTTGAAGCGCCTAACACCTTCGTCGATCAGACCTTGCGCCTCGGCCGCAGCCTCTTCCCGGAGCTCCCAGCTTTCAGCAGATTTCGCCTGAAGCTCTGTAAGGCTGATCAGGTTTACACCATCAATATTGCCTGCAGTCGGTGCAACATCACGAGGCATACCCAGATCCAGAATGCTCAATAGTCGATCTGGGCGAGTGTCGATAGCACTCTGAACCACCTCTGCCGTGATCACCGAATCGGTCGCGGCTGTACATGTGATTAACACGTCGGCCTCGATCAATGCATCTGAAATATTCTCGAACGGAACCTGCGGAGCACCTAATTCGTCGGCAAGAATCCTGCCTCGATTCATCGACCGACTAGAAACAACAATATCGTCGGCTCCATAACGCCTCAGCGCACGAGCCGTGAGTTTGCCCATCTCACCAGCGCCAACAAGTAGCACTCGTAGACCCTTCAGGTTACCGAGCGTGTTTTGAAGTTCCTGAACACCAAGTGATGAAACTGAAGTCCGGTTACGCCCTAAGTCAGTTTCTTTACGAATCTTTCGACTCGTTCGTAAAGCGGCGTGGAACAGGCGTGAAAGCATGGGATCGATAGTCCCTGCTTCACCAGCCGCCTGCATAGCCCGTGTGACTTGCCCGAGAATTTGTGATTCACCAAGTGCTACAGACTGAAGCCCTGCAGCAACCCCAAATAGATGCTCAGCAACCTCATCTCCGGTTTTCGTATAGATGTAACCACTGATACCGGTGACGCCAGCATGCTCAGGAACCGCATCGATATACTCTCTGAGCTGCCGAACACCAACTTCAGCATCTTCAGCGACCGAGTAGATC
>JABMNN010000127.1 GCA_013204545.1 Chloroflexota bacterium
GCTCACTGCTGACGTCTATCCATTCTAGCCAGCAGAAAGCGAAAACGGCTAGCCCCGTTGCTCCCAACCGTCGGCGAATTTATCCCAACGTGCGTGAAGATCAGAAACCGTAGCTTTAGTAACCCCCAACGGCTGCGAAACCATCTCTAAATTCGACTTCATGTGATGCGGACGTTGCGTTCCGACGATAGTGACATCAACCTCGGGATGAGCAAAGGTGAAGCCCAGAGCCAGACGAATACGGTCGTTCGGGTCGTCTGCCAGCGGGCCTTCTTCGACCATCACTCCGGCGCGCCGGGTGTATTCCATCGTGTATTCGGGAATGTGCACGTACGGTCGAGGATCAGCAGCTGCACCCCAAACTGCGTTGCCAATCGGACGTTTTACGATGAGCCCGATATTCCGTGCTTCAACATCTGCGAACAGGTTTGTTCGAGCCGACTGGTCAACAAGACTGAAGCTAGTTTGCAGGGTATCGAACAGACCACTAGTTACCGCCCACTTGGCGTTTTCGTTATCACCGCTGTAACCGATGTGCCGGGTCTTGCCGGTTGCTTTGGCATCTTGCAACGCCCTGATCACATCGCCACGTTCGAGAACTTCGACTGTGCAGGAATGGAGTTGAACGAGATCGATGTAGTCGGTCTTCAATCGCTCAAGCGAACGATCTATCGAATCGATAATCAGATCGTAGGTCCAGTCTTCGCCTTCGCCTCGGGGAAGATAGTGCCCAGCTTTAGTGGCAAGAACGAATTCACTACGTCGTTCTGAAGCGACAATTCCGATCAGCTCTTCGCTTATCCCGTAGCACGCTGCAGTGTCCAGAAAGTTCACGCCATTGTCGAGAGCCTGATTAATGACGTCCCTCGCCTGATCGACATCCGCTAGTTCAAGATTGAACCCAACCTCTGATAGCCCGATACCGAGCCTCCCGACTTCCAAATCAGTTTTACCTAGTCGTTTGGTTTCCATTGCCATATGCCAGCAGCCTTCCTCGGTATCAGGTTCAGAACGATATTCGCCGGTAAACAATACCGTCTTCAGGACAAATCTGACACCTATAACTAATTCAGGCATTTAGGATGTTGCTACATTTCATCCGCAAGTTTCAAATGCCAATTACTACGACTGTCAAGCCAGTCAGAATGTGAGCAAAATATTGATCGGTCCAAATATTGTTCTGATGGTTGCCGATGATATGGGCTACGGCGATTTCGGTCTCTATTCCGAAGGGCGAGTCCATACTCCAGCCCTCGATGAACTAGCTTCTCAAGGAATTCGTCTTACGCAGCATTACGCAGGTTCGGCTGTGTGCTCACCTTCGCGGGCTGCATTGCTTACAGGTCGATATCCGATACGCACTGGAGCGGTCACCCCTCAAGAAGTGCTTGGAAACGACCGAATATCCCTTGGAGAAGCGACTATTGCCGATTCGTTCAAGTCGGCCGGATACGCGACTGGGATGGTTGGCAAATGGCACAACGGTGCGCTTGATCCTCGATTTCACCCCAACGCACGTGGCTTCGACGAATTCGCAGGTTTCAGAGGCGGATGGGCCGACTACTACCGCTGGAACCTTGATCGAAACGGCACGCTCGAAAAGTCGGATGGTCGGTACTTAACTGACGTTCTTGCCGACGAATCTGCGGATTTTATCCGTCGCCACCAAGATGAACCGTTCTTCCTGATGATTACATGGAACGCGCCGCACTCGCCTTTGCAGGCTCCTGAAGGGTTCTGTCAGATCTCAGCGCTCACCATGAAACTCGGCCGACCTAAATACAGGATTCTTCCCTGTATTTAAGCTGACAGCTCGGTCATTAGAGTCGACCATCTTTCCGTGAATATCTTCCGCCGAACGTCCGCTGGAACATGCTCGCTACCCGTGGACTGGACTCTCAGATAGTTTCGTAACTCATCGAATGCCGTGCAAAACCGACTAGCTGACTCGAACTGTTTGAATCCAAGCATTGGATAGTAACGCTGCTTGATTCCTCGATGATTCTGCTCCATTCGATTGTTCA
>JABMNN010000128.1 GCA_013204545.1 Chloroflexota bacterium
CAGAGAGTTCAGAAATTAGAACCCCCAGACTCGTGCTGCTGTCCTACCTAGCACCCAGTCGATATCGTCACCATTTGCGAACGCCGTGTGTTTGCGAACACCTTCAAGTGTGTTGGTGTAGCCTTCTCTTCCGGCACTCGGTGGATAATCACTGCCCCACATCATCCTATTAGCCCCAAATGCGTCATATGCCATCTCGAAAAATGGTGGGATATTGTCGAAACGGAAGTCTGGTAGCAAAATCGGAGGTCGACGAGTTATCTCACCAAGCCCCGGAACCTTGATTGTGGTATTTGGGCGTTTCGCACATTCAAGGGCCGATTCATAAGCGGTGTACGGTGGGTCGGTTATGCCGATGCCAGCTAAGTGCTCAATGACAATTTGCGTCTCAGGACAGTCATCGATAATTTTCTTAAAGTTATCGCTCGAAAATCGCTCGGCATCGCCTATCGAACTAACAACTAATCCTAACTTACCAGCTCTTCTCCAAATGTCTGTCACATCGGTAAGTGCGCTGAATGTACCGTCTGGAGCAATTCGAACTCCAGCAGCACCCTGTTCAGCCAACTGTTCAAGTGTACCGAGCGGATCGGGATCAGTTGGGTCGACCAAAACAACAACTTTGAATCGAGCCCCACGTTTGGCAGCCTCGGCAAATAGGTAGTCGTTGTTGTACGTGCCGCCGTGCTGGATGAGTACCGCCGCATCGACACCCGCTCGGTTCATCTCGAATTCAAGAGACTCGATAGGTAGAAACCAGTTTTGGCCTGCGTGGCAGTGAGTGTCGATGATCATGCGATTACTCTGTAACTTTTCTTTGAATTGACTCTTGGGTTGTGCGGAAAACACTCGATTACGTTGCGATTTCCATGCCAGACTTACCTACACCTGAACCTTCAGCAAATACGAGGTCATCGATCTCTTTTCTGAGATCAACTGACATCTCCCAATCGCCCCCGAGATTGTCGGTAGCTTCAGCCGGGGTTACCGAACCTGCAAGTGCTACGCTCACGATCTTGTTAGCAAGCACCCACGCAATCGCAAGCTGAGGAATGGTCTTGCCATGATCAGCAGCGATCATTTTGAGCTTCTCAACTACCGCGACGTTCGCAGCAAGGTTGTCAGGACCCCACGAGTTGATACCAAAATTGGCACCGCTGCGTCGCCAGTCGTCATCACCAAACGTTTTGTCGGCCTTCCACGTGCCGGTCAGCAAGCCATGTGCCAATGAACCGTAAGCCATAATGCCCATTCCGTTTTCCTTCACGAATGGCATCACTTCGGCTTCTGGACGTCGGTCGAAGATGTGGTACCCGATCTGGTTTGTGACGATCGGGCTCGTTTCACGACTCTCAGCCATCATTGCGACTGAGAAGTTTGAAACACCCGAGTGGCGGATTTTTCCGGCTTTCTTGGCTTGTTCAAGAGCTTCCATTGGTTCTGAGAACGCACGATTGTGATCGGGCCAGTGAATTAGGAACAGGTCGATGTAATCGGTTTGGAGTCGTTGAAGGCTCTCGTCAATAGATGCCAACAATCGCTTTGGGTCGGAATCTGAAACGGTGGCAGAGCGACGGTCTGGGTTATTTCGAACCCATTCACGTGCGCCCTTCGTCACAAGAACGACATCCTCACGAATGCCTTTGAGTGCTTTACCCATCAGTGTTTCGCCATATCCCCAACCATATACGGCGGCGGTATCAAAAAGAGTGATGCCGTTTTCGTACGACGTACGAGCTGCAGCGATCGCCAGATCATCGTCGAAATCACCGTACATCCCCCGACCCATCGGCCAACCACCGTAACCAATCACAGAGGTTTCTAACCCTGAGTCACCAAACATTCGCTTTCTCATTACTGATCCTGTCTGTTTGTAATTACTTGCGTTCGATTAAATATGCTGACCATCGAATGTCACGTAGCCATCAGGGTCCACACGAACCACGTTGCCCCCACCCATGAACGGCCCAGCTGAAATTGTCACTGAAACGGTATCCCCTGCAGGAATGTTTAACGCCGTTCCATTTTCTTGGGCTTGCTTTATACCGCCATTTCCGAAGCTTGTGCAGGGTTCTAGGCCAGCGTTATAGCATCTTCCGTACCACGGATAGCCGTATCCACCGCCGAAATTGCGCCAGTACCACAGGAACTTGAACGTCTCGACAGGGTAACTGACAGCCCACCCAATATTGGTTTCTTCGTTCAGTAGCGCGTACCAGCCTTCCGTCATTTCAGTCATATACGCCATGTCCAATGATCTATCTTCTTTGGGAGGGATGTGGCTGAAATCCAGTACGGAACCATCTTTAGCGTTCATATTAGGCCATAAGCCACTGAAACCAGGTTCAAGCTCTGAATATTTAGCTATGCTCTCAGGATGACTTAGCAGTTTTGATTCAGGTATGAATAGCCTTGTATTCCCAGATAGCACTGGCGGTCCAATGGCGATGTGTTCCAGCCACACTACGTCGAGATCCTCTTCGCCTTCGTTAGTCACCGACTCCTCAACTTTAAGTGTCGGCGAATCGGAAACCAAAGTTAGCGTTTTCGACACTTTCATTGGCATCCGCACGCTCTTAGCGGTGAACCGTACACTAACCTTGCCGACTCCATCTTCGATCACCTGCACGTCCCAAGGAATGAGATTTACATCGCCGTGAATACCAAAATCAGCACCGTAAACCTGATCTGAATACCCCCCATGCGGAACTACGGTCTGCCACCCACCCTCGTAGAAATCGAGCCAAACCGAACTCGGATCACCGGTTGGCGGAACCGTTTTACGAGGATCTCTAACTCCCCACGGCGATCTCCACATGAAGTCGGTATCTGAGGGTTTGTGGACAAAACTGTAGATGCCTGCACCTTTGTCGGCCAGCACCGTTACTCGAACAACCTCGTTCTCAAGAACGACCGTCTTAAGTCCGCGGTACGTCCACGCATCTGAAACTCGGCAGCCTGTGGTTCGTTCATCTTGATAATGCATATTGAGCGAGTCCTGTTATGAACCAGGTTGAATCACGATCCGATAAATGTCTTTATTTGGGTCGAGCATTCGTTTGAACCCGTCTTCGATTGCACGACTCAGCGGGACGATCCGGGAGATCAACGGCTTCACGTTAATTTTGCCACTCCCGACCAGTTCCACTGCCGCTTCCAGATCTCCAGGTGACGTGGCAACAGATCCGATAATGGTAATTTCCGGACCGACGACGTCGTTGAAATTGATTTCGGGCGTTGTCGAATAGATACCTAACAATAAAGTCGTTCCTCCCCGACGGGTCCACTCGATCGCCATGCGAGGAGTTTCTTTGACTCCAGCAGTTTCGACAACGATATCGGGACCAACTCCGCCGGTTAGTTCCAGAACTTGGGTTGCGGTAATTTCTTCGTTACACGAATTCAGCACTTCGTCTGCGCCGAATTCTTTGGCGAGAGTTAAGCTTTGTTCCCGCACATCAATGGCAATGACCCTTGCACCGGCCGCCTTAAACGCTTGTAACGTGAGTAACCCGACAGTTCCGCATCCGACAATGGCTACGTTGTCACCGGGTCGTACACCCGAACGCCTAACAGCGTGAACAGCGACTGATGTGGGCTCCAGAAGTGGCCCTTCAGCATCGGAAATACTGTAGGGCATCGGAACCAGTTTATCCGCGGGCCAAACCATGAACTCCGCAAGACCGCCGTCTGCCATAAAACCGGCTACAGCCATGCTTGGGCAAACGGACTGCTGTCCTCTCGTACACCAAAAACACGATCCGCAAGTGAGTACCGTATTGATAGCGACTCGGTCACCAACCGAAACGTTGCCAACACCTTCACCTATTTCGTGGACGGTGCCAGCTGTTTCGTGGCCAAGTACAAGAGGAGTCTGTTTGCCAGTCAACGCATTCGGTGATCCGTGTTGAACCCACAGTGGACCGTACTGCCACTCTTCAACGTCGGTTGCACAGATCGATGTCCCAGTGATTCGAATTTTTGCTTCACCCGGGCCCGGAGTCGGTTCGGCGATATCTTCGAGTCGTATGTCTTTATTGGCGTGGTAGATGATCGCTTGCATATAAAATATTTCGTCGACTTCTAGTAGCTTTGAATTCCGACGGAATTTTACACGTGGAGCAATATGCTGCAATTACTAGATTCGTGAGGGAATGCCAGTCAAGGAAGTGCTAACATCCCGCCGTTAAACCAATTCAAGTAAGAAATATGCTCCCGTATTTCTTGCTGGTCGTTCAATACGATACTATCTCGTTAATTATTAGGAGACGAAAATGAAATCCAGTCCGAAGATCACAAAAGTCTCGGTCACCACGTACGAGCATGAACTCGAGAATGTTGGCAAGGATTACAACACATTCAACATGGTTTACGAAGCCGGGTCAAATATGAAACAGACCGGCATCGTGCTTCAGATTCATACCGATCAAGGGATCGTCGGAGAATACCCAGAGATTGGCCGTGCGATAGGCGACGTGCAGACAGTTGCCGAATATCTGATCGGTAAGGACGCTCTCTCTCGTGAATCGATATACAACGCTACTAAGCGAGGTTTGCGGCATGGAGCGATGCTCGGGGTTGGTGTAATCGACATCTGTCTTTGGGACATTGCCGGTAAGTTCTACGATGAGCCGCTTTACCGATTACTTGGTGGTGAGAAAAAAGCGCTGCCTGCCTATGCCTCGACATTGCATGGTGATGAGAATGGTGGGCTCCAAACTCCTGAGGATTTCGCCGATTTCGCCGAACAGTGCTACGAGATGGGTTACAGATCATTCAAAGTTCACGGTTGGGGTCTCGCCGGAAGCAATATTAAGCGGGAGGTCGATAACGTCCTGAATCTCGGCAAGCAGTTTGCAGGTCGGCTAGATCTTTTGATCGACCCTGCGTGTGAAGTCAAAAACTTTGGCGATGCATTAAAGCTTGGACGTGCCTGCGACGAGGCTAACTTCTTCTGGTGGGAAGATCCATATCAAGACGGTGGTGTTTCGCAGTTCGCACACCGCAAACTTCGTCAAATGGTCAAAACCCCTCTTCTGCAGACCGAGCACATACGATTGCTTGAACAACACGTCGACTTCATCGTTGCAGATGGCACCGACTACGTCCGCGCAGGAGCCCACGAAGACGGTGGCGTGACGGGTGCGATGAAAATCGCCCACGCGGCAGAAGGGTTCGGTCTTGATGTCGAACTCCACGGACCTGGTCCGGTTCATCGGCACATCATGTCTTCAGTCCGAAACACCAACTTCTTCGAGTTGGGACTAGTACACCCGAAAGTGAAGACGACTAAAGCTCCGGTTTATCTCGGATACAACGACGATCTCGACGGAATTGACAACAACGGTAACGTATATGCGCCTGACGGACCCGGTATTGGCGTTCCGTTGGATTGGGACTGGATTCGTGCTCACCAAACTGATGAAGGCGTTCTAGCCGAGGTGTAAATCCTTGTCACGGTTTAGTTAATTAAAAACAGGCAGAGTATCGGCATATAAAAAGCCGACACTCCGCCTGTTATTTTTGCTCTGACAGACCGATCAGATCATCGTCACATCGCCATTACGCGAGATGTGTGAAACGCCGGTCGTGCTTTCATATACCACTGCACGAACGGTCGCACTTCTCGTCTCTCCCGGCTCGAAGATTATGGACGTCCCCTGCTCTGACCCCGGTTCAGGAATACCTGCACTCAAACTCGTGAACGGCTCAAGCCCGACGTTGTAAGTTCGGTTGTACCACGGGTAACCTGATCCTCCTCCGAATACCTGCCAGTACCAGAGATATTTGAACGTCTCGATAGGGTAAGTAAGACCAAACCCTACCCCGCGGTCAGGATTTGTAACGGCATACCAGCCTTCTTTTTGGTTTTTGAACACCGAATAATCCTGAAGACGGTCCGATTTAGGTGGGAAACTGGTCAGGTCAACATCTTTTCCATCCGGATCGAGCGCTGTTGGCCAAGTGCCAACATGTCCATCCAGAAGACGATTTCCACCGCGTTCCGGAACAAAATGATCTGCAGGAGCCATATCAAGCCGGCAATTTGGTGTTAGGAATGGATCACCGAGAGCTATATGTTGACCCCATTGGGCCTCAGCCTGTTCTTCGGCCTGATTGGTGAGTGTGTCGGTCACTGTTACAACCGGGCTGTTTGCCTCAAGGGAAACCACCTTTTCGATCCAGAACGGTGTTCGTACCGTCCGTACACTGAACTTCACAGTTACCCGTTCTGGGGTATCTTCAACGATCACAGCATCCCATGGCATCAAAGTCGCTTCCGTGTGTTGACCAATATCAGCATTGGCATACTTTTGAGGTGGTCCGCCCGTCGGGGCAATCGTTTGCCAACCGCCGATGTATGCGTCATGCCAGACATTATCTCCGTTACCAGTCGGAGGTGTCGAAAGACTCTGGTTACGAACGGACCACGGTGTTCTCCACATGAACTCGGTATCAGTCTTTTTGTGAGCGAGTTCGAATACATCGGCTCCTTTGTCTGCAATTATCGAAACTCGCAATAACTCATTCTCAAGCACAACTGTTTTAAGTCCCCTATATGTCCACGAATCCGATATCCGGCAATCAGTTGTACGTTCATTTTGGTAGTGCATACAGATCCTTTACTCATGCTGGGCTATTTTTAGATTTGATGGGTGTCTACTCCGGGAAGCGTGACATTCGGGAACAGTTTCTCAACTCAGGAGGCGTATTGGGTGCAATCTTCGTCGAACTGTGGAAGAATCACATGTGTGATGCTATTAAGCGCACACTGCTTTGTTATGGGGCAGATGTGATTTGGATTTTTAAAAGGTGACTAGATAATTGGCTCGAATACTGGTAGTAGATGATAGCCCCGATGTACGTCTCGCTCTTGCCACAATTTTGGAAGATGCCGGGCATAATATCGTCGAAGCAAACGATGGAGATCAGGTGTTTGAGCTGGCCCTTTCTGAATCTCCAGATCTGGTCCTCCTAGATGTTATGATGCCTCGTGTGAACGGTTTTGATGCACTTGCCACGCTCAAGGCTGACACCCGTACCAGCCCAATTCCGGTAATAATGGTTACTGCCAAAGGTCGCCCGGAAGATATGGCGATGGCGCGTTCATTGGGTGCTGTGGAATACATCACAAAGCCTTGGGCTGATGGTGATGTCGAACTGAGAGTCGATTGGGCTCTGGCAGCTGATCACGAGCAGAAGAGCCGCTAGGCACTCCCCCCGGGCCCCGTACACACGTTGAGGCTTCCTGTATGACCGGAATAGCGGTCGCCCTAGTTTTGGTATCCGCGTTCGCCCATGCATCATGGAATTTGATGGTTCGGCGATCAGAAATGCCTGAGCTAACCAACTGGATGATGGCAACGTTCGGCGCGCTTCTTGCGTCACCAATGGCAGTCTATTTATTTGCCACAAACCCGCCGGACTCTGTTGGTTGGCTATTTATCCTAGGTACTGTTGGACTGCACATTGCGTATTTCTTTACCTTGGGTCGAGCCTACAAACACGGCGATCTCTCGCTGGTATATCCAATAGCCCGCGGACTGGGCCTTGCACTTATTCCCGTCATCGGAATTACGGTGCTTTCGGAGTCAGTATCGTTGATTGCTGGAGTAGGTATTGCTTCAATTTTCATTGGAGTCGTCACGATCGGATCCTCCGCCAGTACAGGTCTGAAGTTGTGGATTATGCCGAAAACTCTTCTAGCTAATCGTAGCGTGGCATTCGCAATGATCACCGGGATCATAATTGCCACTTACTCGACGCTGGACAGCCGCGGTGTCGAACACGTTGAACCGATTTTTTATATGTTCATGTTGTCGCTGGGCGGATCGCTCGGAATTCTCCCTATAATTGGCAGAACATATTCGAAATCCGATTTTAGAACTGAAATACGAAAGCACTGGAAAGTCGGAGTTGCTGGCGGCGCGTTGCAATTTCTCGCATACGCTCTAGTGTTAAGCGCGTTCAGGCTTTCTCCAGTCAGTTACATAGGGCCATTTAGAGAATTAGGAATTGTATTTGGAGTCCTGATGGCGGTATTGATTCTTAAGGAATCTGTGACAAGGAACCGTGCAATTGGTGCAATAACCATCGGAGTGGGGGCGGTCGTAGTCGCGATTGCTCCATAGTTATTGCTGGTCAACAAACCTATCAACAGTTGATGGTTCACACATTTGACCATTGTTTGATCAGATTCCACTCAGTGTGCCAGAAGGGATTGTCGAAAGCATTTCTGGCCTGACCGAACAAACATCGATCATGGAATTGAGACTGCTTTGAATCTGCACTGAACATGTAGGCATTCCACTCAAAATACGTTTTCACTAATTGGACTCTGGTCGATCTTCGCTCGCGTTCACACAGCAATGATTTAGATTGACTACTGTTCACAAATTGACGCTAGCAAATCCCACCCATAGTATTAGTAATTAGTTCTACTCCCTGAGAGTATCTAGATTCCAAGAAAGAATCTCTCAGGTTGTCGGTGAATCAACGAGCTTCGGATCAGGAGCTGCTGTTGTCACTCCCGGCCGGGCTGCCGGAAGTGATGTACGCAACTCCTTCCGTTGAGAGGTCCAGTTTAGAAATTGCCATACGTCCAGTCCCTGCGCTGTAAAGAGTGCGGCCGTGACTACCCACAAGAGCCGATTTATGTTTGTGACTTTTGTTTTGGCCCGTTGGAAGTCAACTACGACTACGACGAAATTGCCAAAAACATAAGCCGAGAGTCGATCCAAGATGGTCCATTAACCATTTGGCGATATGATCAGCTTCTGCCGGCGAGCCGAGACAACGCCGTCAACATTGGTGCTGGCATGACTCCGTTGCTCAAAGCCGATAATCTTGGCAAAGAACTGGGTCTGAACAATCTCTGGATAAAAAACGACGCAGCGAATCCGACTCACTCGTTTAAGGATCGAGTTGTATCGGTAGCAGCAACTAAAGCTGTTGAATTCGATTTCGACACGCTCGCATGTGCTTCTACCGGAAACCTTGCCGGTGCCACGGCGGCTCACGGAGCGAAAGCCGGAATGAAAACAATGGTTTTTATTCCGGCCAACCTCGAACGCGGCAAGATCCTAGGAGCAGCTGTGTTTGGCTCGGTCGTTCTCGTCAACGGAAATTACGATGATGTGAATCGACTCTGCTCGGAA
>JABMNN010000129.1 GCA_013204545.1 Chloroflexota bacterium
ACAAAGGGCTCGAAGTACGGATCCATCAACCACTTCGAACTCAGCAACGTTTCGCCAGGTCCCCGTGTAACCGGACACATGATGGCGGCCATGCCGAAACAGTCGTAGCGATTGTGAAGGAGCGTTGCGATCCACTTGGCCTTCGTTGCATCGTCGACCAAATCAATCGAATCAACGTTGGTCAGTGCACTTCGAAGTGCGGCGATGCCGTCAGCTGCGACACCTCGGCCATATTTCTGGGGAACCTCGATGCTGAGAGACGCCATAGTCACAGCCTGATGACTCGTTGATTCGCGACCGGTGCGCTGATCAATGAGCGGAGTAACGGGCAACTTGTAGCGACGAACGAACCGCAGAGCTTGTGGGCGAATGTCGACGAGGTTGTCTTGCCACCACTTCAACTTCTCGGGCTGATTGGCGTAGATGCGCTTGATCATTCGCAGATCGTGTTCCGACCAAGCGCAGATATCGCGCTGTCCTGCTTCGGCGAGGTTGCGAATGGTGGTGAGCATTTTGTCAGCGGTGCAGGCAGTGATGGTGCCGCCGGGAACTTCCCATTCCGCTGCTCTCGCGAGTTCCGGTTCGATGATGGCGATGGTCCACTTGCCTTCGCAGGCATAGCCAAGCAACGAGGGTTGTTCGAAGGGAAGGTTCTCGAAGTCGATGTAGATCGCTCGAGTTGCTTGCACCATGTAGAGGCGTGGTGGACGAGTTCGCCGTGATGGACGGCGTTTCTTGTGGGTGGTTGTCATGGGTTCCTCACTGGTTGAGATCGGAGGGGAATTGCCGCCGGCCTTTTCAATGAATGGACCATGACTCGGGGTGCTGTCAAGCGTTGTTGTGCGAATCGGGGAGGTTCCCTCCCCTAAAGGGGAGGGAAGAAATATTTCGACGATTCACAGAAAATGGCATCGAGTCGCCGATCGAAACTCGACATCCCTAATGCCTGCGAAATCTAAGCGCAGATAGAATCCGGTTATGGCGGAATCGAATGAGGAACTCGAAGTCGGCGTCTATGAGCGGCCGATTACAAAGGCGGTAGCAGAAGCTCTTGCACTATTAGACGAGAAACGCGTAGCCATTCGAGATCTTTCGTCTGGTGAAGCACCCGATCGGGTTGCGCTTCATCTGCGAAACGAGATCGAACGCGCGCTCGCCTCGATACCTGAATCGAAGCGAGTTGAAGTTTCTGTTTCCCTCATTAACTCTGTGGTCGAAAGTTTGGTGGACGCGACCGGAAGAGATGAATTTGCGGATCAGTCATTGACTCCAACCGGACAGATTTTGACGTCAGTAATGAGCCTTGACCCTGACGGTCAGCCACGTAAGATTCAAGCGCCGCTCATATCGCTGCTCGATACAACACTTCTCACGAACGCAAAGCGCGACCCAAACGTTGGATCCCAACTCCTAAATGAAATTGATTCCTCGGCATCGATCGACATTCTCGTCGCCTTCGTTCGTCGTGCTGGAGTCCAACTTCTGCTTCCATCACTCCGTCGTCTCTGCGAGAGAGGTGGGAGTGTTCGAGTGATCACGACGACCTACACGGGCTCGACAGAGAAGAAGGCCTTAGATCAACTCGTTGAGATCGGTGCCCAAGTAAAAGTCTCGTACGACACGTCGGCCACGAGGTTGCACGCTAAAGCCTGGCTTTTCGAACGTCGGTCTGGTTATCCAACGGCATACATCGGATCATCGAATCTCACCGGTATGGCCCTGAATCAGGGGCTCGAGTGGAATATGCGTGTTTCGGGTGCCCGGAATCCAGATGTCATCAATAAGGTTCGAACAGTCTTTGATTCTTACTGGCAGAGCAATGACTTTCGAGACTACGACCCCCAAGAATTCGAAAGCTTCATGGAAGCACAGGGGTCGAAGGACAGTTTCTCTCTCGCTGCACTAATGGAAGTGAGTCTTCGTCCATTTCAGCAGCGCTTACTGGAACTGGTTCAAACAGAGCGCGAGGTGGGTCATCACCGCAACCTCATCGTGGCAGCCACAGGCACGGGGAAAACCGTTATGGCCGCGTTTGACTACAAGCGCTTAAGGGCCGAGCTTCCGCGTGCCCGACTTCTTTTCGTGGCACATCGCAAGGAAATCCTGGAGCAAAGTCTGTCGGTGTTCCGGCAGGTTCTGCAGGATTTCACGTTTGGTGAACTGTGGGTCGATGGAGAACGCCCCAAACACTTCGATCACGTCTTCGCTTCAATTCAGACGCTTTCGAATGTGAGTTTGGAGGACTTGGATCCTCAGCATTTCGACGTCGTGATTATTGATGAGTTTCACCATGCGGCAGCAGCGAGTTACGACAAGTTGCTGAAACATCTGGATCCTGTGGAACTTCTTGGTTTGACGGCTACACCAGAGCGTGCGGGCGGGTCTTCTGTTCTGCACTGGTTCGGTGATCGAATCGCAGCTGAGCTCCGTTTGTGGGATGCGATTGAACAGGGTTTCTTAGCGCCGTTTGCATACTTTGGAATTCATGACGACACAGATCTTTCTGGGGTGACGTGGACCAAGGGAAAGGGCTATGACGTTCAGGAACTCACAAGCCTTCTGACTGCGAATGACATTTGGGCATCGCGTGTGATTCACGAGTTTGTTGATCGGATAGATAATCCTTCGACGGTTCGAGCCCTTGGATTTTGTGTTTCGGTGGCCCATGCGGAATTCATGGCGAAGAAATTCAATAAGGCCGGTATTTCTGCGACTGCAGTGTCGGGCAAGACCCCAAGTGATGAACGAAAGAAGGCGCTCGCCGATCTTCGTGATGGAAAGCTCCGAGTTCTCTTTTCGGTAGACGTCTTTAACGAAGG
The DNA here is from genome assembly GCA_013204545.1 of Chloroflexota bacterium. Classification (GTDB taxonomy): domain Bacteria; phylum Chloroflexota; class Dehalococcoidia; order Lucifugimonadales; family Lucifugimonadaceae; genus Lucifugimonas. The sequence continues at coordinate 2,820 of JABMNN010000129.1, forward strand.
AGTAGACGTCCCAAGCGTTGACGCAATTCTGATGCTTCGACCAACCGAGAGCGCCACTATTTTCCTGCAGCAACTTGGTCGAGGGCTGCGGAAGTCTGAAGACAAAGAGGTCTGTACAGTTCTCGATTTTGTCGGACAGCACCGTAAGGAATTCCGATTCGATCTCAAATATCGTGCATTGCTTGGCGGAACTCGGAAAGACCTTGAGACGCAAGTAAGGGAAGATTTTCCTTTCCTGCCGAGTGGTTGCTTGTTCAGGCTTGACAAAAAGTCGAGCGAAATCGTCCTTGAAAGCTTGAAGTCGGCGATTCCAGCAAGTTGGCCGCAACGGGTGGCCGAACTTGTCGCGCTCAAGAACGCTGGGGCGGAGATTTCCTTGGCCAATTATTTAGGGGAAAGCGATCTTGAACTCGACGACGTCTATGCGAATAACCGAAGTTGGTCAGATCTTTGCGAGGCAGCTGGAGTCGAGACTCTCGAGAACGGACCACACGAAGTTTCTCTCCGCCGTTCGATTGGAAGATTGCTGCATGTAAATGATCTAGTCCGCCTTACGGGATGGCGAAATGTCCTGACCGGGTCGCGGACAGATGTCGCCGATCTCGCGGAACGAGAGCAACGACTGTTACGAATGCTGCTCGCTCAAGTCTTCAGCTCAACCGGACTCGGGGGAGTCAACTCGTTGGAATCAGGAGTTGACTCACTTTGGGAACATCCGCAGGTGCGGGCGGAATTACTCGAAGTTTTCAATGTCTTGGAAACCAAAATCGACCATGTTCAATCCCCATTGCACGACCGTCCTGATGTACCCCTGCTCGTACACGCGCGATACACGAGGATCGAAGTACTCGCCGCTTTTGGGGACGGAGATCAACTTCAAACGCCGACATGGCGCGAGGGCGTGAAATGGATTTCACAGTCCAAGGCTGACGTCTTTGCAATCACTTTCGACAAATCAGATGGCGCTTTTTCCTCCACAACCAGTTATCGGGATTACGCGATCAGTTCGAATCAGATTCACTGGGAAAGTCAGAGCACGACATCTGAGAAGAGTCCCACTGGTCAGCGATATCAAAACCATATGGAAGAAGGAAGCGACGTTTATCTTTTTGCGCGGTTGCGCACGGATGATCGGAGTTTTTGGTTATGTGGCTCTGCTGCGTACGTTTCGCACGCCGGTGAGCGACCAATGGCGATCACGTGGCGGCTCCTGATTCCTTTACCCGGAGACCTATTTTCGGAGTTTGCCGCAGCGGTGGCATAGCGGTGCAGAGGCCGCCGGAGTACTCGCTCCTCTGAGAACTTGATGCGATCTAGCTAAGGGCTAAAATCTCTAGCCAGCCGCGCAATTCAAATTCCTTCTTGGCGAGCCAAAGTGGTGAGTTTTCATCGAGGAATTTGTACGTTGATTTAGCGAGCGCGAGCGAACGTTCCGGAGAGCTCACAACCCCTGTTTGATCGGCCAGATCCGACAGTTTCACCGCATGCATCGAATTTCTTTCTATCCAGCGATTCAGATGTGTCACGGCAGCTAGTGAGTCGCTCTTTTGGGAGTTGCAATTGTCTGCGAGAACCAAGTTCTCTATTGCATCATTTGGCCATCGAGCCCAAGGAATGAAGTGATCGATGTCTCGTTGATCTGAGAAACTCCCGCCGCAGTAGAAGCACTTGCCGTCTTGCAGGTCAGAAAGTCCTTCTCTAAGACTGAGAGGGAATCGCTGCCGTTCTTGCCCAAAGAGATGTTGTTGGAGGTTCTCGGCTTCTGTCGAGATGTTTGACCATCTAGCGACGTCAGACATCCAATGCTGTTCGATTAGAGGTCGTAAAGCAGTCCCTAGAACGACGAGTCGTTGCGCGACGCCAGGGAGCCATTCGATTCGATCACCAGATCGATGAACGACCTTGTTGCTATCTTCCGCACTGAGTGTGGAATATGTGTAGAGAAACGGCACCGAGGAATCGCCGACATTTTGAAGTCGGGGAATTGGATTGATTTTGAAGACGTTTTCGACAGTCTTCAAAGCTTTCACGTAGTCATCAGGGAGATACGTTCGGATTTGATTGAGTGTTCTGAAGCTGGAGCGAGTTCCTAATGTTCGAAGGTCGGTAATGGCCCTGACGAATTCAGAGCTTCTTGCGGTCATATTCCGAAGATCGACTGCTGAACCATTAAGAGTCGTATAAGGCCCGACTTGAGGAAAGTAAAGGCGGAGAACCGACTCCGCTATCTGAGAAGTTTCTACATATCCGTCTTCTGGTCCCATCACTGCTGCATCGATCAATGCAAGAAGTAGGGCCAATTTGTATGTAGCTGTTCTTTTCCCTTCATTGATTATCCCGAGGATCCGCTCAAGAAGTAGTTCGTCACTCACACCGGTAGTTTCGCATCAGTAGCGTCTTGCTGCGATCAATGTGCGCGCTAGTACGCAAATGTTTTTGAGGGGTTGCGGATTCTCGACAATTCCGTACACTCGCCCTTGTACATCAAGAGAGGCCCACTTCGGTGGGCCCAGCA
>JABMNN010000130.1 GCA_013204545.1 Chloroflexota bacterium
GAATCAGAATACGCCCGTCTTGGAGATAAATTCTGTCATATCAGTGTGTGAGGCGACCGGACTTCATCCGGCGACTCTCTTCAGATGGTGAATCGACCATTCGACTAAGAACGCCCTTTGGAGATGTGCCAGCAAGCTTTGCAGCTTCGGCGATTAGAGTTATTCCGCCTACGAAATCGGATTTCGAGATGAACTCTGCCTCGACTCCCGATTCACCGCGATTGTGCCACGCACCCAATGGAAATGCTGTTCCCGTAACTTTGTAACCAAAGGCTTTGAATGCCGATGCCTCACAGCCACCAGCACTCATAAGTTGTCGTTGTATTTTGAAATACGGGTTCGCCGATTTGATCTTCTGCGCGGCACTACCCAAATACGCTTCGGCTTCATAGTCAAACGTTGCTGTTCTGTCACCAGTGCGAATTACCACACCTTCACCGATCTCAGCTCCCGGGAGAACCGAGCTCGTTTCGACCGATACTATGATGGTGTTCTTTGGAAGCAAGTTGTTCTCCGCAGCAACTCGTGCACCAACCAAACCTACTTCTTCAGCCCGTGTGAATAGTCCATAAACATTGCCATCGGTAGGTGTTGTTGAGATCGATTCAAGGGCAGCGAGAATTGCAGCGCATCCTGCAAGATCGTCAGCAGCCCGCATATGGATTAGGTCATTTTCTACGAAGAAATCCGGCAGATCGGGAACCACAGGTCGAGGAAGTTTCCCAAGATCAACATGTTCTGACAACTCGGCAAAAACGGTGTCAGTGCCAAGCCACCCAGCCGCCGCACGTGACTTTGGGACGTCGCCATCAACTGGTTTAGCTCCAGTAACAACTGCATTGATACGCTCGCCGTGTGCACCTATTACCAGAATTGGAGTACCTACTCTGCCAGCAGCAATACCAACGCTGCCAAGTATTTTGAGTGTTAGCTTTGAGCCATCCTGACTCACCACTTCGTATCCGGGATGATCGGTGTGGGCGACGAACGCTATGCCAGGGACATTTCGATTAGTCCCCGTTTTGGCAGCCAGAACATTGCCCCATTCGTCGATCGAAACATCGAACCCTGCATTTTTCGCACGCTCGGCAAGGTAATCAGCAGGTCCATCTTCCCAGTAAGAGGTAGCAGTAAACTTTCCCAGATCAGAAAGTATTTCGATGCCTGAAGATTCGATCCGGTCGGAGCCAGTTGTCATGAATCGGAAACCAAGAATCAGCTAGTTGTTGAAGTATTACGATTTGAACGGTCAAAAGCATACGCACTGAAACGTGCCAAAGCGTCGCCCGAATCAACCAACAGGTTCTACAATGCCCAAGTCCATATCGACCTATCCTAGTCGCAGTCTGAATTGAGATCGAATTACTATGCCTGAGGTACTCGTGTTCGCTGGGCCTGCCATGCCCTTGCTGGATATGGCAAATGACATGAAGCCGAGTGATTGGAATCTCCATATCCGCACTGGTGAATCATCTGTAGCCGCGGTCGCTGAAGCCGCTGGGATCGCTGATTTCATACTGGTATTCGGACATGGTGTTTCGGACGACGTTCTTCGGTTGGCAAAAAAGACCAAGCTTATTCAGCTTTGTTCCGCCGGATTTGACGGTATCAACCTCGGGATAGCTGGCGAAATGGGTATCCCGGTCGCCAACAATGGAGGCGCAAACGCCATCCCGGTCGCGGAGTTCGCCATCACCCTCGCACTTTCGACGATTCGGCACTTAATTATCACCGTGGCCGACACTCGTGCCGGCGATTGGATGCGTCCGGAAGTCGATGGTCGTGACTCGCACGAGCTGTTCGAAGCGACCGTTGGAATTATCGGTGCAGGGCGAATAGGAAGCACCGTAGCGGGAATGCTTCGTGGGTTCGAAACGACCACTCTTTACACCGATAAAGTTCGAAGCGAAAAGGCCGAAAGCTACGGTGCTGCGAGAGTCGAACTCGATGAACTTCTCGAACGATCCGACATCGTCACGTTACACACACCTCTCGATAACAGCACACGGGGCTTGATCGGTGAACGTGAATTACGTCTAATGAAAAACACGGCTGTGCTTATAAACACTTGCCGTGGGCCAGTTATCGATGAAAAGGCGTTACATAAGGCACTCGAAGGGGGCAAAATTTGGGGAGCGGGTTTGGACGTATTCGAACAGGAACCAGTCGATCCAAACAACCCGCTACTCAAGCTTGATAACGTCATAGTCGCTCCGCATATCGCCGGGAAGAGTTACGAAAGCTATCCGAGAAGAGTACGATTCGCCTTCGAAAACATGATGAGAGTTTGGGAAGGCGGTACGCCGCAGAGCATCGTCAAACCCGAATAGTAAAAATAGATTTTATTACCAGTTACTGAGAACAATTACAGACCTATGAGCCCAAACGCAAAAGATATTCGAGTTCTATATTTGGGGCCTAAGAGCCGACCGGGCGTGTACACGTCGGATCTAGAGCAACAGAGCAAGGCAGCCAAAGAAATGGGCGCTGAGTTTGTCATATACGACGGCGACAGCGACGGAGAACTGATCGAGGCGTTAAAAGATGCCGACGTCGCGATGAGTCAGGGCCATGGAATAAACCCGGACCTATTCATCCACATGGGCAACAACGGTCGCTGCAAAGGTTTGGTGTCGTTTGGCCACGGTTACGACGGAATGAACCTTAACGCTGCTGTCGAGAATGGCGTCATCCTTGCCAACACGGCGTCCTTCGGCACAGAAGAAGTAAGCAACCAGACTATGATGCACTTCCTTGTATGTTCACGAAAATTCGTACTACACGACAAGCTGGTAAAAAATGGCACATGGACTCGCGAACATCTCGCACCAATGGGTCACATCACCGGTCAGACATTCGGCATCATCGGACTTGGCGACATAGGCCGAACCGTAGCACGAAAAGCCCGAGCATTCGGCATGAACGTGATTGGCTACGATCCATTTGTTTCCTCTTGGGATGCAAAGGAATACGGCGTCGAGATGGTAGGAACTCCAGAAGAAATTGCCAGGCGATCAGACTACATTTCACCTCATACATATCTGACTCCTAAAACCCACCACATGATCAACGCAAAGTTCTTCGATCTGATGAAGTCAACTGCTTACTTGATCAACTGTTCACGTGGTCCAGTCGTTGATGAAAATGCGCTGATCGAAGCACTGCAGCAGAAGAAAATTGCAGGAGCGGGTCTCGATGTGTTCGAGCAAGAGCCAGTCGATCCAAACAACCCACTTTTGAAGATGGACAACGTATCTGTCACCAATCACTACGCTTCCTACAGCGAATTAGCGTGGAGTAGGGCGAATACCCAACTTGGTGAAGAGGCGATGCGAATAGCCCTTGGCTACTGGCCAATGTCACTTATCAACCCAGATGTGCGAAGCACAGTCGAACCACGTAACTGGGCAGTTAACTGGGAGGTCATGCTTGCCGAACAGGGCAAGTAGTTAACCCTTTCCTTTCGGGCTTTGATCAACAGATCCAGCCACAACTGTTCAAGTTTATTTTTGGAGTAATTATCAAATGGCAAAGCAAAGAGTTGTAGTACTCGGGCCAACAACAGACGACCCGCTGTATCACGAACGTGCGGAGATGGCCGATCTAGATGTGGAATTTATTCAAGAGTCGCCTCAGTCTGAAGGTGAAGCGATCGAGGCTGTACGCGGTGCCGACGCGATCATGATGAAAGGTGGCTGGGGTACCGAACAGGTTATTCGAGCTGCGGACAAGGCAAAAGTGCTTGCCGTCTACTCGCACGGTTTCAATCACATCGATGTTGAAACTGCGACCGATATGGGAATCATCGTCACGAACGGTGCTGGTATGTGTGCGGAAGAGGTTTCCAACCAGGCTGTAACGATGGCTTTGGCACTAAACCGTCAAGTTGTGCAAACAACGAATCAGCTACGAAATACAGGTAGCTGGGATCGATCAGAATTCTTACCGATCGAGGCAATCGATGAGCAAACTCTGGGAATTGTCGGATTCGGAAATATCGGCAGGCAGGTCGCACGCAAACTCGGTCAGGGATGGCGAATGGAGACACTCGTATTCGACCCTTATGTAGCACCATGGATCATCAGCGAATACGGTGTTGAGCAAGTATTCGAACTCAACGAACTGTGCGAACGCTCTGACTACATCATTGTGGTTGTTCCACTAAACACTGAAACATTTCACATGATCGGTGCTGAACAGTTCGACCACATGAAGAAATCTGCCTATTTCATCAACGTGTGTCGTGGTTCGGTAACGGACGAGCCAGCGATGATCGCGGCTCTCCAAGCTGGCAAGATTCGTGGAGCCGGACTTGATGTATTCGAGCAGGAACCAGTCGATCCAGCGAACCCACTTCTCCAGATGGAGAACGTGATCACCGCTATGCATATCGCCGGTACTTCCACTCGCTCAGCATGGCTTTCGAAGCAGCGAGCGGCACAACAAGTCGCTGCGGTACTGCGGGGTCAGTGGCCATCTGCTGGACAAAACCCTGAAGTGACCTCAAAACTGGAAGAAAAGATGCGAATGAAAGGAACGGCAGGACTCATCAATGGTCACGGTGATTAGCTCAATCGATTAGTTCGATTTCTAACAATGGGCGGGGTCTGAGGTTTCAGGCACCGTCCATTTTTTAGTCGGCTACGATGTCGTCTCTGCACAAAATTGAATCGTCAATCCACCGTATTGCTCATACATTGATCACTAAAGCCATGACTAAAAAACTCCGTATCGCAACTCTCGGTATTCACCACGAGACGAACACGTTCGCCAGTAACAAGACCACTATGGGCGATTTCAAACGCTCGGGTCTTCAAACGTATGCCGTGCAACGTGGGCAGCAGTACTACGACATGCACGCTCAGTCGCAGACTTCTATGGCTGGGTTTATTCAAGCGTCGAAAAGACTTGATTTCGAGCTGGTCCCGTTGCTTTTTGCTGCCACTGATCCGGCAGGCATCATAGACAAGGAAGTTTTCGACACACTTGGCGGTGAAGCACTGGATATGCTGCGTGACCAGGGTCCGTTCGATGGCGTTCTACTGAACCAGATGGGAGCCGCTGTATCCGAAGAATACCCGGACATGGACGGTGAATTGGCACGGCGTGTGAGAGAAATCGTCGGTAGTGGCGTACCGGTTGCAATGACTCTCGATCTCCATGCCAATGTATCGCAGCAGATGGCTATCGAGACAGATGCACTCGTTATCTACAAGACCAACCCCCACACTGATGCAGCACAGAGAGCACATGATGCCTGTGATCTTGTAGTTCGAATGGCAACAGAGAATTGGCGACCTGCCAAGTGGCTCGAACAACCTCCTATGGTCGTAGGAATTTTCCAGCACGATACCCGTGACATGCCGATGAAAGCGGTAATCGACGATCTGGAAACGGTCTTGAAACAGCCGGGTATCGTGGGAGGTTCAATTGGCGAGGGCTATCCGTGGTCTGACGTCTACGAAAACGGGCTCGTCTGCTACGTGCTGCATGAAGACTCGCTGGACGAGGCCAAGAAGGCTGCACGGTGGATTGCCGATCGAGCGTGGGCCAATCGCAAAGAGCTTTATGAACCAATCGGACCGATACCATCTCAGGCGGTCGAATATGCTCTGAGGAAGGCAGCGAACAAGGCAGTTGATGCCGGACCAATCGTGCTGTTGGACGTCGGTGACAATATCGGAGCTGGAAGCTCTGGCGACAGCACGTTCTTATTAGCCGAGGCGATAAAGCAAGGGGCTTCGTCGTGGCTCCAAACGATTCGTGATACCGAAGCAATTGGAGCGTGTCTAATTGCTGGTGTTGGTGCCACCATTACGGTGAAAGTCGGCGGTAAAACCGATTCACTGCACGGCGAGCCAGTAGAACTTACTGGTCGCATCACTCGAATGTCAGATGGTCGTTTCGAGGACACAGGGACGGTTCACGCCGGTTGGAGATTTTTCGACGGTGGAACTACTGTGGTTATCGAATCGCAAGAAGGCCCGACAGTAGCACTCGTCACAAGTAGGGTCGGGAATATGAGTCGTGAGCAGTTCTATTCGTTAGGTTACCGGCCTGAAGACTTCGACATCGTGGTCGCTAAGGGAGTGGTTTCACCTCGACCGGCTTACCAACCAATAGCAAGCGAACTGGTTACGGTAAATTCGCCCGGAGCAACGTCGGCAGACATGGCAAACTTCGAGTACAAACATGTTCGGAAGTCGTTGTATCCTCTGGATATCGATGCAAAGTACACACACGACAGCAGCGACTAAGTCACATATTTGTCGTTTTCGAGTATTGCAGCGACCGGCTCCCAGCCGTTCATCCACGACTCACTGCTAACGTACTCGAATAGCACCCGAACTTCATCTTCGGTCAACTCAGCACGCCAGTTGATAGTACGGGGAGATTTTCCGTCGATGGTCAATCGAATAGTATCGTCAACCTCTATTCGGTACTCCACCCCCTTGTAAAGGTGTTCAGCCTTTCGCTTATCGATACCAAGATCTCTAACCGAAAAAGTGTGCTTGCTCTCATGGTCCCAAGCGAGTCTAACCCGCTGCAATCCCATTTTGAATTTGCTGACCTTATACCAGATTTCCATGTCGGCACGACCGAAAATATATGGCAGGCGTAGATCAGGATCAGAAAGCAACCATTCGTTCCGGGTCAGACTGATTTTGAGACCGGTCACAGAGTCACCGATGTAGCGAAGACTTAGATGTTTGACGATGCCATTTTCGAAGTGAGTGACGTCGAGTGAATTCTCACCGAGCCCCCACTCTTGGTCACGCCATATGCTTGAAGCGACGCCGTCCTTAAGAACAAGTTTGTGGTTCAGTCTGCGAAATTCATCATCTTCCACCACATTTCGGATGTCCAGCGAACCACGATGTTCACGTCCGAACTTCGTGTTACGAAACGGGATTATGGCACGTTCGTAGTACTGATCTAATAGAGATTCGACTGACATATTTTCTTCAAACTCGGACTTACTTGGCAAGGTTTCGGGGATAAAACAACCCGAGCGAGTCTACCCGCTAGTTCGCTTGGTCGGTGATGTTATCGAACCGTTCAGGTCAGTTTGCGGTACCAATCTTGACCTTGTTTGAATAAGTCGACGACCTCTTTTCGTTGAGAGTCTGAGTAGAAGCGACCTTTAGTTTTAACCCAGTTAATACCTTCGTTAATTTGATTCGTGAAATAAGTTGCCGATTCAACACTCGCGTCCGACTGCGCGCCGACACCTCTGAGATACACAGGGCTCGTGTGTGCCCAAATCGGTTGATTGAACGAATCGCGAGAACCTGAGCCCAAACGCGCTCCAATCCAACCATCGAATTCAGCGATTAGTTCGGTTTCGATATGTCCAGTTTTTACGCCCTCGGGGAAGTCGCGTCGAGCCACGACTCGACCGTTGGATATGATTTCGACCCGCTCGACAGCGTGGTGCGAACTCCAGTTCGCATGAATCGGAATTCGGGCGCCCTTTTCGACTTCAATCGTCCCGCCGGGCTCCTGCCCGGCAACTGACAAAAACAGCGCGGGACCATTCGTGATAAAAGTTCGACCGCTGCGAATCCCGTCGAGCCACGATTCGTAAGCGAATCCTCCGTTAGTCTGCGAATAGACGCGGTTGGCAGAACTAACAAACCAATCGGAGCCGGTCGACACTGGCATTTTGATTCCGGTATTGAGCATGTGATACCAGTAGAGATATTCGATATCGGTCCAGAACGGATCGAACAGGTTCATCGCATGAACCTTGCCGAGGGCTGCCGCAACCGGAGCCTCCATACCCTGACCATTGTGGCACCAGATGACAAGACCACCTTGATCATTTGCTTGATCACAGGCGTAGCTGAGTGGCGGATAGTCGGGATCGAACTGGTCGATGATGAGGCCGCGACTAATAGGATCGACCTGATTTCGTATGTTCAGTAGCATCACGTGCCCGTAGCCGATTTTGAAAGGGTCAGATGGATCGTGGTTATGCCGTGTTTCTTCGCCGCTCTGAACGTGGTGATGTGTGTCGGTGTACTCGGTCAACACACCTGTCGGGTATTTGTTAGTTGCATAGTCGAGATCCCACCGCTTGAGGATCGACACAGCGGTCATTCGCAGGTCTTCAACCCGAGAGTCGTACGCCAATCGACGATCAGGATCGGTTTCTTTCTCGTCGTAGTGGATGTGCGTGTTGCCGGGGTGCCAGCCTCGATCTGGAAGGTCGGACCATCGTTCAAGCTGGATATCGATCGACGAATCTGAAGAACCATCGACTTCGATGGTCCCTTCCCATGGCGTGAACTCCGTTCCACGTTCTACAAGAACTCGGTGGTACCCGCGAGTAGTGTCGAGCGAAAATTGACCATCGCTGTAGAAGAATGGCTCGCCTGATCCGACCTTCCACATAGCGTCAGGAGGAGCGACGTTCGCACCATTTGGAGCCAGCACCTGAACACGAGCCTGAACGATTTCACCTGTTTTGGCATCTCTTATCTCGCCTATGATCTTCGGCATATCGTTCCTTTGTTGGCCGTTGCGGGCTTTGATTTAAGCTCCGCTCGCCACAAGTGGCTGTGATCGTGCTACGTTAGCCTCAACACGAAATTTGAGCAACAAGCTCAGAAGTTGATTTCATCTTTCTGTTCCATTGGAGAATTACATTGGCAACGAATTATGAAGGCGTAGTAGCAGCTATCGATGATGTGGTGGAGGGTCCTATTCCACCTCGTGTCGACGAATCGTTTGGCCCGGGAATGATGCATATAGAGATTCAGGCCGTTGTCAATCGGATGGGATCTCCCCCGTGGTCAACAATGTTGATCGAAGATGAACGAAATCGTGGAACGCTAATCGCTTCGGCGCCAGGTCAGGGCAACCACGCCCATTGGCACAGCAATTTCGATGAGTGGTGGTTTGTGATGGCCGGAAAATTGCGATGGGAACTGACCGGCGGCAAAATCATTCATGCCGTTAAGGGCGATATCGTCTGGATTCCACGAGGTACAGTGCACCACATCGTGACTGAGGGCGACGAAATGAGTCTGCGATTCGCGGTTGCAATGCCGCCGGCAGTTCACGTCTGGCAAGAGGAGTGTGAGAACTGCGACGTGACGTGGAAGCCGATACCGGCAAGCGATTAGGCACCCAAAGCGCGGCCAATTACCACCCCAGCCCCTGCGACTGCACAGTACACGATCAAGGGCCGGAACGAGCCCGCCCTGAGGAGTTTCATTAATCCCGCAATCACAAAATAAGCGGTGATTGCTGAGACTGATACACCTAAAGCAATCGCGCCCAATTCGATGTCTTCGCCACCTTCGAGCGCATCCATCGCCACCAGCAACCCTGCACCGGTTATAGCTGGAGCAGCGATCAACATCGAAAATCTGGCAGCTGATTCACGTGTCAGTCCAACCGCCATTCCAGCGACCATTGTTACGCCAGATCGTGAGACGCCCGGGAACACCGCTAATACCTGTATGAGGCCGATGATAAATGCCTGAGGGATTGCTATTGCTTTAAGATCACGAGACCTCTTTTCCACGAATCTTGTGAAAAGTTCACCAACGCAAAGAACAACAGCTGTAACAATCAGCAGCCACCCAACCGCTGTCGGATCACGAAAATCGCTTTCCAGCGCATCTTTGACGAATGGCCCGATGACTATCAGAGGTACGGTTCCAGCGACTATCAACGCCGCCAGCGTCCTCGCCCTAACTGTGCTACCTGAATCGTCGACTTCAACAAGTTGATTCGCGGTTATGCCCGTCGCAAGTTGAATCCATTCACGCCTGAAATAAACCAGTACAGCGACGAGTGAACCGACATGAACGGCGGTATCGAACATCAACCCTTGATCAGGCCAATCGAATAGCCACGATCCGAGGATCAGATGCCCGCTACTGCTGATTGGCAGGAATTCAGTGATGCCCTGCACGATTGCAAGGACGACTATCTGGATAAAAGACATAATTTCTTGAAGTTTGAACTTTTCGAAAAATACATGTCATACATCCACACAACCACTTTCCGGCTTGTTAGCCTTCCTGCGTCGTATATAGATCCCAGAGCGATCAACGGCAACGACGAATTCGCACTACACGATTACGAGCAACAAGATGGCATCCGCAGCGGTAATTACCAGAATAGAAACCTTACGAAATCCCGAGTATCCGATGATTGTATGGGCGAGGATTTACAGTTCGGATGGCTTTGTGGGACTGGGAGAAACCTCGTTCTCACCAGACGCCATCGAGGCGTATATCCACAGCGACATAGCGTCCTACCTGCTTGGAAAAGATCCAGACGCGTTAGATTTACATTGGGACATTTTGGCTCGTCGCATGAAGGTCAACCGAGGTCGAAGCGTAGACGCGTCATCTGTATCGGCTATCGATATGGCGCTCTGGGATCTTTACGCTCGGCGTAACAAGCTACCTCTATACCAAGTGCTTGGTGGGCTCGCCCGACCGAAGATCAGGGTCTACAACACCTGTGCAGGGTACTCGTATGGAGTGAAGGTCAAAGGCGGTTGGAAAGCCGGTCAAATCGACTATAAGCCCGAACAGCCTTACGAGGACTATCACGCCTTCATGACCGATGCTGGAGCGCTTGCTGAAGATTTGATGTCGGAAGGCTTCACTGCCATGAAAATCTGGCCGTTCGACAAGTATTCGAATGAATCCAACGGTCAATTCATCCACTCCACCGAACTTGAAGAAGGGACCGAGCCGTTCTACAAGATTCGCGAAGCTGTCGGAAACAAGATGGACGTAATGGTCGAGATGCACAGCCTGTGGAATCTCTCCTCAGCCAAGCGCATTGCGAAATCGGTCGAGCCCACCAGTCCGTTCTGGTTTGAAGACCCAGTGCCGATGGACAACATCGACACTCTGGCTGAATTCCGTCGATCAACTGATATTGCAACGACAGCAAGTGAAACAGTAGCTACTCGATGGGCGTTCCGAGAGATGTTCGAAAAGCAGGCAATGACGATCTGCATGCTCGACATTTCGTGGGTCGGTGGTATTTCCGAAGCCAAGCGAATCGCCTCTATGGCCCACGCCTACCACATGCCAGTGGCACCGCACGACTGTGTAGGTCCGGTAACCCTTATGTTCAGTGTTCACTTGAGCTTGAACGCTCCTAACGCACTTATTCAGGAGACCGTGCGGGCGTACAACAACACTTGGTACAAGGAAATCGTCGACACTCTGCCTAAGATCGAAAATGGCTATGCCTACCCACCTGATGGTGATGGCGCAGGCACGAACCTGTTGGCTTCGTTTTTAGAAGATCCTAAGACGGTGGTAGTCGGTAGTGATCTGTAGGTCGCTCGGGTAACTTTGCTAATAACGTGCTGATCGAAATCGGTCAGCACGTTTTGGTTAGTAATCGCCACGGACCGCTCCACACTTCGATTTAAGATCGCTCGGTTACACCGGAATAAGTTGGAAATTTTCAGATGTCACCATCACTAGACGAGTACCAATCAGCAAATCGAGACAACTGGGACGACCGGGTTCCGATTCATCTGAATTCTGACGAGTACGCAGTTCAGAAGTTCATCGACGATCCGAAGCACATCAGCGATGTCGTTCAGTTCGATCTCGATCGTGATGAACTCGGTGACGTGGCTGGCAAAACGTTGCTGCATTTGCAGTGTCATATCGGGCACGACACGCTGAGCTGGGCTCACCTCGGTGCTGAAGTCACGGGTGTTGATTTCTCGGAACCAGCGATCGAAGCTTGCAAGAATTTAAGCGCGAACTCGGGTACGCCCGGTGATTTTGTAGTTGCTGACGTATTCGATTCACCTAACGTTCTGCCAGATAGAAAGTTCGACGTTGTTTACACCGGTGTTGGTGCGATCTGCTGGTTGCCTGACATCAAGGCTTGGGCAAAAGTCGTAGCCGGATTCCTAAAACCCGGCGGAACTTTCTACATCCTCGAAGGTCACCCGATGATGTGGTCGGTATCCGATGAAGACCACGGTGACAAAATCGTGCTCGATTGGCCCTACTTCGAATCGGCGGGACCACAGGGCTATGAGGAAAGTACGTCATACGCCGGTAGCGGCACGGTCGAACACACCAAGATGTACAACTTTACTCACGGCCTCGGCGAAACGATTAACGCTCTGATTCAAGCTGGACTTGTGATTGATTTCGTTCATGAGCACAAGGTCGTTCACTGGCAAGCATTTCCGATGATGGTTCCAGCCGATAATGGTTTATGGAAGATGCCCGATGGCAAAGAGGATTTTCTACCCTTAATGCAGTCGATCAAAGCGCACAAACCGGAATAGTTTTGGGCGTTCGTCTCATGGTTACGCCCTTTCGCGCGCTTATCGCGCTACACTGCTGCCGCACGTCGATTACGTAGTTAGTAAACGAGAGACCTCATGCCGCACAAAGTCGCCGATACGATCTTCCAGTTCAATGCACCAGGCCCGAAGCCGAATGGGCTTCAAGCTGCCGACGATGGTCTCTGGATCATCGATCAAGGCGACGACCATGTGTACAAGGTTGATTGGGCGACCGGTGACGTATTGGTCGATCTACCAACCGACACCGAGAAATCGAGCGGCATCACTATTGGTGGCGGTTACATCTGGGTCGCTTCGACCTACAGCTGCGAGATCTATCAGCTAGATATGGGCACCGGCAAGACCGTTGAGGTCTACCCTTCTCCGGGCGCTGGAATCAACGCCACCCGTGAACATCTCGACGAGCAAGCAGGTCGCAAATCTGAACCTACCGGCGATCACGGTCTTGAGTGGAAAGACGGCAATCTTTACGTCGCTTCACCTCCTTCGCAATTCGTCCACGTGATCGATACTTCGAATTTCCAAGAAATTCACAGAATGAAAGCCCCTGGATTCCGGGTGCACGGCTTGGCATGGGCCGAAGAGGAAGGTCACGTTTGGATCGCTGACACCGCTTTCGGAGTAGTCAGCCGGCATCGACTCGAAGACGGTCGTTGCTTCGACGCCTTCAGGGTGCTTGATCCGATTCAAGTCCACGGCATGACTATCAAGGACAACCGTCTTTGGTATGCAGACGACCGAGGCCCTATCGGCTTTTTCGACGTGGGTATGGAGCCAACTTTCTAGGTCTTGGCTGTTGGGTCTACGATCATCACCAGCTATCTTTAGCAAGCTATAACTTGAACAAGTAAGTGCCCGTATTTGGAATTCTCAAATACGGGCGCTGTTTCGACTGCTCACCCACGAGTTGTCGAGTAAACCTCAAAGAAAGTCGCTGCCAAACAATGACAACCGTTTTCGTAACTGGATCGACCGGCAGAGCCGGAGAGTACATCATTAAAGATCTGCTAGAGAACGGCTACGACGTTGTTGGTGTCGACCAGAATCCCCCGGGGGGAACCAACGCTCAACGATCACAGGGCTATACATTCAAAACTGTTGATGTGACCGATTTCGGACAGGTTTTGTCAGCGATGAAGAACTGTGACGCGGTAATCCATATGGCGGCGATTCCGAACCCTATCATGGCGCCAGAACACGAAGTTTTCAGAGTCAATATGACGTCAAACTGGAACGTGCTGGAGGCAGCTGAAATACTCGGGATAAAAAAGATCGTCATGGCATCTTCGGTCAATGCCGTTGGTGCGGTTTTCTCGAAGGGAATCACACCACGACCGTATTTTCCTGTGGACGAAGAACACCCGACGTTCTCCGAGGACGCTTATTCGTTGGGCAAGTGGCTCAGTGAAGAAATGGCAGAAGCGTTCGTACGACGACGTCCAGGAAAAGTTCAGATCGCTAGCATGCGGTTTCATGGCCTGATGAATCGAGAGAGACAGACTGCCCTGAACTCTGCACCTGAACGTGGTGGAGCCTATGGCAACAACGCCAAGCACTTCTGGGGCTGGAGTGATATCGCCGAGTCGGCCCGAGCCTGCACACTGGCAATTGAAGCTGATTTTGGCGGACATGAAGCATTTTTCATAAACAATCTTGACACCTCGGCCGATGAACTGACCGAAGAGTTGATCAAAAATGTGTATCCAGAAGCCGAAATCCGTTCGCCCATGCCTGGCAACACTACCGCTATTTCGGTCGAAAAGGCAAAACGATTACTCGGTTGGGAGCCAAAAGCCACATGGCGTGATGCTTAATCGAGTTCGCCACATTCATTTACTACGATAAACTTCTCGACAATTCGTATTTCCTTCGCAGACACTGCGTTTCCAACAATGCCAATAGGGTTCAGTTAGTTGACCTCTCCTTCACATCCGGTTCCGAAACATAGAGCAGCACGAAAAGTTCTCACAGTTCTGGGTCCTATCGAGCCAGCAAGGGTAGGAGTCACTTCTACCCACGAACATCTGTTAATTGATTTCAGCGTGGTGTTTACCGAGCCTAAAGAAGCCTCGCAACGCCTATTGATGGACGAAGAGGTATCGCTCGACAATCTGGGTTGGGTTCGCTACAACTGGACGAGCAACCGTGACAATCTGCGAATACTTGATGAAGATATTTCGACTTGGGAGGCGCAGCAGTATTTCAATGCCGGTGGTAACACGATCGTCGATGTGACATCTGTCGGGCTGGCACGTGACCCTCAGGCACTTGTTCGAATCTCTCGTCAAACTGGTCTGAACGTGGTTATGGGCGCAGGAAACTACGTCCACACTACCCACGCACCTGAGCTAGACGATTTGACGGTAGAGCAAATCGCCGGGCAGATAATCCACGATGTGGATCATGGAGTTGGCGATACCAGTATTCGCTCAGGAATCATTGGTGAAATCGGCTGCTCATGGCCTTGGCATGATTCTGAAAAGAAAGTTCTTGAAGCGGCTGTTATTGCTCAGCGTGAAACCGGCGCCCCCTTATTGATTCACCCGGGTCGTAACGAACGGGCACCACTCGAACTGTTAGAAGCTGTCGACAAATGGGGCGGCAACCTGAATCGTACAGTAATGGGCCACATAGAACGCACGATTTATGACCGCGGCATACTCAATGAACTGATTGGCACAGGTGTCTACCTGAACTTCGATCTGTTTGGTCACGAGTCCTCGTTCTACCCATTGGCTCCAGAATCTCACATGCCTGCCGATCACGAACGAATCGAAATGGTGGAGCATGTAGTATCCGAAGGCCAACAGGGTCGTATCTTACTGGCTCATGACATCTGCTCGAAGCACCGTTTGAAGACATACGGTGGTCATGGATTCGATCACATTCTCACTCGAGTCGTCCCGCGTATGAGAGTACGTGGTATGAGCGAGGAAGTCGTCAGATTAATTCTCGTTGACAATCCAACACGCATGTTGACCTTCGATTAAACCAGCGTTTTCACTAAGACTGTTCCCTAATCCACCCCGCTCGGGCATGTCTAAGCGCGCCTTTTGAGCGTTAGCTACAATCCCATCATGCACGAACAAAAAAGAGTCGGCATGATGGGATTGTAGTTTCATGGATCAGACCGTTAGGTTCAGATACAGCACAAAGAAAACCTTAAGACGAATGGGTCGGCGACTTAGTACTCTAGCCGTCGGTGGAGACACGGTAGTGGTCGTGGCATGTGGTGCCTCCTGAGATGTTGTGCCTACAACATTTGAAGGTGATCAATCAGTCGGCAATCCTGCATTGGTCGAGCCGGTAAGCTCTACCTCGGCAGTTATTCAACAAGAATCTGACTATCGGTCCCAATCCTCCGGTGACCAGCGAAACCGCTCCGGGTCAAAATAAATTCCGACACCGAACTTCGATTTGCTTTTCAGCGACGACACTGAGAAATCACGTGCCGAACGTCTGCGTACGATCTGGGGTTGGGAGACGAACCTCAATGAGCGGATAATTACACTGACTGAGCTGGAGATCGCTCTTCCTAAAGATCAGATCGATCCTGTAGATGCGCCGATGTTCAAATCCGTCAGCAATACGCCTGACTACGTGGACGGTCGAGATCCGGTAGTTGCTCTTAACGTAAACGGTGATGATCGAGCCTACCCATTAGTCATATTGACGTGGCACGAAATCGTCCACGATACGGTAGGCGGAGTGCGGGTCATTGTTACGTTCTGCCCTCTTTGTAATACGGCGAGCACGTTCGCTCGTGTTATCGATGGACGAGAATTAACGTTCGGCACATCTGGAATGTTACGAAATTCCTACCTGTAATGTGGGATCGTCAGACGCAGAGTTTTTGGCAACAAATTACGGGCGAGGCACTCGTGGGGGACTTCACAGCGAATCAAACCGTTCTGGCGCAATTGCCTGCTTCGATCATTGCATGGGAGACATTTGCCGAGTCCTACCCCGACAGAAAACTGCTCAAGTGGGGAGTCGATGAATACGGATCACCGGATCGACCTTACGATAGCCCTCCTTATGCCGGTTATGACAATATCGACGATCAACCGTTCCTATTTCATGGCAAAATCTATGATCGTTTAGTGGCGACATCTCGTGTACTTACGATCGATGGCAAACAACCTGTGGCATACCCATTCGCGTTCCCAGAAGAATCGCCTGTGATCAATGATTCTGTAGCAGACTCAGACATTGTGGCGTTTTTTGACAACGGGACGTTCTCTGCATCCAACAATCTCTCCAATGGCCATCAACATCGGGATCGGTCGCAGTATTTTTACGTACTGTGGACGGCAATACCCTGACATTCGTAGCATCTGAAAACGGTATAACCGATGTTGAAACGGGCTGGTATAGAGTCCAGCAGGTGTGGCGATCGATCGTGAACTCAAGGACACTCATTTGGAGCCGGTGGTTCATGCCAATCATTTCTGGTTTACATGGGCTGTGTTCAAGCCGAAAACTGAGATTTGAGATTCTGTCGATGATCTCGCGGGGTGAAGATGAGGTGTCTAATCAGTTAGGATTCTTGGGCGGCTGGGACGGCAGCGTCCAGCGCCGCTAGCAACTCCTCGGCCCGTGCAACGATGCTTGGCTGTTTCGGATCCTGAGATAGCGAGATCGATTCTTCAAGGTCGGCTCGTGCTAGCTCTGGTTCGACATCAGCCTGGATGTACAGTTCTGCTCTATCGAGATACAAGGCCGCCTGAGCTGGAGCCAATTCAATCGCCTTGTTGAAGTCACTCAATGCCGGGTTACCTGCACCGAGAACATCCCTATAAAAGCGACCCCGCCACCACCAAGTCGATGCGTCTTCGGGTTCGGTATCAACAGCCAAATCGAACCATTTAAGTGCCTTTGTACTATCACCTCTGCGAGCTTCTACACGACCCAGTACCAGATGTGCAGCGACGGATCTTTGATCTAGTTCGTACGCACGACTGGCATCTCGTCCTGCTCCTTCCATGTCATTAATTGCTATTCGAGTGAGGCCGCGGTTTGCGTAGGCGACAGACAAGTTCGGTTTCAATTCAACGGCACGATCAAAGTCCAACATTGCCTCTTCATATTTGCCTTGAAGCATTAATGCCTGGCCTCGACCATCCCAACCGCGAGCAAATATTGGTTCTAGCTCGATTACTGTAGTAAATGTTCGCTCAGCGTCTATATATTCACCCCGTCCTAGCGAATTGAATCCTTGAAGATAAAAGATGACGCTCTCTGATTCGGGGACCAAAGTCCCCTTAGGTTCGGGAGTCGGCGTAACTGTGCTATGCGGCCGAGGGATAGCCGTTGGCTCATTTGACGTGCCCGACCCTGTAGTTGGTTCTACCACTTCCGTAGTGGATACAAGTTCGGTTACTCCTAGGATATCGTCAGAATCAGATTTCGTTTGGGCACCAGAACAGGCGATCACAAATATGGCGATCAAGCCGATCAATAGGAGATATGTCAGGCGGCGGTTCAACATTCAATCAATTATCCGTGATTTTCGTTTGGGATACTTCTGCATTTCTGGCACAGATACGTAGAAACGTGACACTGAGGTTTTCTGTTCAAGCGGCAGAGAGCTTGCCCACGAGTATTTCTACAGCGAGCCGTTCATCGATTTCACCCTGTTTAATGGCAAGATCTGCTGCCAACAGACTACGAAGGATATTGGCGAGATGATCAGTGCCGAAGCTGGTCGCCTGTCGCATCGTTTTGTCGAGGGCATAGCGATTCGTTAGCCCGATTCTTTTCCCTAGCTCCTCCGCGTGTATCCCATGCTGTTGTAACTCAATCGTGAGAATGAGCAACCGCACCTGGCGTGCAAGCATTGAAAGAACGGTCTGCACACTTGATCCTCCCGCGAGCAATGCATAAAGCAGTTTCATTGCCACGGCAGGGCGACGTTCGAGAACAGCATCTACCGCTGCAAAAATACTCGCCTCGCGAGCATCGGGAACCATTAGATCAACGTCTTCTGGCGTTACAGGTCGATCGCCCACATAAAGGGCTAGTTTCTTGACCTCTTGATCAAGCAGTCTAGTATCCGACCCTGCAAGCCAGACTATCCGAGCAACGGCGTCTCGAGTTGTCTCCGCATCATAATAAGCAAACCGATCTCGCACCCAGACTTCGAGTTCGGGTCTTCTCATGGCTCGGTACTCTTGAACACGAGCACTTGGACCGACTGACTTCAAAGCCAGACCGTTATCGCGCAGGCTCACTTCCTCCACGAACACAAGCTCTGTTGTTGCAGGAATTTCGCCGAGTTTTTCAGCGAGGTTTCGCCATTCGTTTCCAAGTGATTTATCACGGTTCTGCATTCGTTCAAGAACACCGGAAACAATAACAACGCGGCGGTCAGCCATAAATGGCACAAATTGCGCTGCACCGATTACGTCAATCAGCTTGAAACCCCGCCCCTCAAAAAATGTAGTGTTCGGATCGCGAACATCTTCAGAACCAGCCGAGTCGCGTATTTTCGCAAGGGCTTCCGATCTTGCGTATTCGTCTTCGCCGTGCAGAACTCTAATCATTAGATTTTATTGATTCGGCAGAGATCAATTGAGTGGATCATAGAAAGTGTCGATACACTTTCTAACATGTTCAGACTCTTGCCGATACGTTTACTTGTAATTCCGTTCCTAAAATTGGTGTGGAGATTGATGTTTGACAAACGGGTATCTCCGTTTACGAAAATTATCCCGCTGATTGCAATTGTTTACATCGTCTCACCTTACGATTTCATCGCCGACCGAATCCCTCTACTCGGACAATTCGATGATCTAATCGTCACATTTCTATTATTCCTCGCATTCATTGCCGCTGCACCGAAGAATGTGGTTGCAGACCAGACGATCGGCCGAAAACTTCGTGACTTCCAGGCGCAACAAGGTTTTGGGCAGGAGCCGAACAATAATTCAAACGAAGGAAAGACCGTCGACGCTGAGTTCAAATATGTTGATGAAGACGACGAAGGCGCCAAAACAGAAAAATAGTCGAGAATTTACTATGCTCCAGCGGTACGATTAACAGTCGATGGGTTTGAACCGCTCGATCCTGCTATTTTCGATATTCCAATGCTAGCCAATACTTACCAACTATGAAGATCGGCATCCTCGGTCTGCCCTCCAGCGGCAAGACCACAATATTTAACTCCCTTACGCGCGGTAAGGCCGACATCGGCGGCTTCGGTGCTTCACGTTCGACAAACGTTGGTGTAGCGCACGTGCCTGATGAGCGGGTCGACATCCTCTCGAAAATGTTCAAGTCGAAGAAGACCATCTATGCTGAAGTCAGCTACGTTGATCTTCCCGGCAGCAGTTCGGGCGATCTGTTCGAGGGTGAGGCTATGGGCCACCTCCAACAGGTCGATGCGATCTTGCATGTGGCACGCGCTTTCGAAGACGAATCAGTTCCTCATCTTGAAGGCACGGTTGACTACAAGCGGGATATCGAAAAGGTCGCTTTCGACATTCTGTTCGCTGACATCGCCCTTATCGAGCGTCGTATCGAACGGCTAACGGGAAGCCTCAAGGGGCTCAAAGCCGTTGATCGAGAAGAAGCGGTCAAAAACATTGAAATTCTTAAAAGACTCCAAGGCGATCTGGAAAACGGAATACCGTTTCGTGACCGTGATCTCGATCCTTCTGAACTAAGGGCTATCTCCGACACATTCACGTTGAGCAGTCTTCCATTATTAGTCGCACTGAACATCGGTGAAGATGACATCTCAAACACTGCCGAACTTGAGGAAGAGTTGGCTATGTTACTAAAAGGTAAATCAACGGGCGGAGCGGCGATCTGCGGCATACTGGAAGCTGAGTTGGTTGGCATGCCTACGGAGGAGGAAGCCGAAATGCGAGCCGGTCTCGACGCTGGTGAGCCAGGGCTTTCCCGAATGATCAAACTTTCTTACAAAGTGCTAGGGCTCAACTCGTTCCTAACGGTGGGAGAGGATGAAACTCGAGCGTGGACTATCAAGATCGGTGCGCTTGCCCAGAAGGCAGCGGGTGTAATTCACTCGGATATTGAACGCGGGTTTATCCGAGCAGAAACAGTTGCATACGATCATTTCATTGAGTGTGGTTCGATGGCAGAAGCTCGCAACAGAGGGCAGTTCCGGCAAGAAGGCAGGGGTTACGTCGTTCAAGACGGCGATATTCTTAATTTCTTATTTTCAGTATAAATTCACTGATACAACGTCTTAATTACCGAAGGAAAGTCATGGCTGCTGAAGAAATAGGCAATGTAGGTAAGACCCCCGCTGGAGATATTATGACCAGTCGCAAGGTATACATGATCACATTGGTTCAGCCTTCAACCGGTGCACCTGACGGCTTCGAAGAGCTCTACAACGATTACTGGGAAGCCGTGGAGAGACAAGTTTCTCAACTCGAAGCGAAGGCAGGGATCGTAATGCGTATCTTCGCCGAAGGCGTTATTGGCAAAGGTGATGATGCGATGCTCATGATCCAGCAATCAAACCCAGGTGCCCACCGCATGGTTCGCCAGAGGGTTTCTGCTGGAGCAGTTTTTGAGGATTTTGAGGACACCGATTTGTTCGGTCAAGTCATCGACTGGGGTAGATGTCTCCAGAGTGGACTCATCAATCGCACAGTTGCTGACACAATTCAGACGCACTACGTAGCAGCTGCGGATAAGAGAATTTCACACTTACAAAACCGCCTCGCAGAAGGAATTCTCGAATCTGAAGCCGCACTCCTGCTCAGTGGCGATCCCAGCATCACCCTGCCTGCCGGAGTCGAAAAATTTGTGATTTCACCACCTGAGCTTGATAGCATCGAGCGCTGGGTGCGGCAGGCGAATGAAGCAATTCGGAAGCAGATGGCTGATGAACAGTCTCGTGAGACCGCGAGTGAAGCTTCGAGCCCTCCGAAACCAGATTCGCAGGTCGGCAGCCGATCAAAACTCTGGACGCCTGGTGATCGTTAGGTCTTCGGCCAACGGAGAATGAATGCCAAACCTAGTTCATATTGAACATGCCCCGCCATCCTACGTATCCGGTATCGGGTTGTACCTACATGTGCCGTTTTGTCAGACAAAATGCCCTTATTGTGACTTCAATACCTATTCAGGGATTGAAGATCAGATTACAGGATATGTGCGCTCCGTCCAGAATGAACTGAAAGGGTGGGGGATCCTACTTTCTCATCCACCAGTTCGCACTATATTCCTTGGAGGAGGCACTCCTTCGTATCTTCCGACCAATGATCTTGAGAATATTCATAAGACAATTCAATCATCGTTCAAGGTTGTAGAGTCCGCTGAAATTACGATGGAATGCAATCCCGGAGATGTGACCTCCGACAAAGCAGCAAGCTGGCTCGCTTCCGGAGTGAATCGTATTTCGATGGGTGTGCAGAGCTTCGACGATGGGCTACTTTCACTACTCGGACGTAGGCACACTGCACTTGAAGCAAAACAGGCGTTTAGAACACTTCGTGCAGCGGGATTCCTGAATCAGTCGATAGACCTGATTTACGGTCTACCCTATCAATCGGCCGAGCAGTGGTCAGACACACTGGATGGCGCTATTGAATTAAAGCCTGATCATATTTCTCTCTATTCATTGCAGATCGAGAAAGGCACACCTCTCGCCGTAGATGTAGCCGTTGGAAAATATCCTGTCCCCGACGACGATCTTGCAGCCGACATGTACGAAGAAGCACAAAGTCGGTTAGCCGAGAACGGATTCCAACAATATGAAATATCCAACTGGGCGAAGCCCGGCATGGAATCTCAGCACAACCTGATCTACTGGCTAAACGAACCGTATCTCGGAGTGGGGCCAGGTGCTCATTCATGGCTGTCAGGTCAACGCTTCGCTAATCTGAAGTCGCCACGCAGATATGTCACCGTGGTCGGTAATGATTACAAAATTGCGGGTCTCGACCCCGTTGCAGCTATGCAGACTCCGGCTGGCCCAGTGGAGCAGATCGATATCACCACGCCGGCGATCGATATTGCCGAAACGATGATGATGGGCATGCGCCTCAACAAGGGTGTCTCCTACGAGCGATTCGAACAAAGATTCGGAGTTGGACTGGATATCGTCTTTCCAAAAGAAGTCGAAAGGCTTCTCAGACTGGGCCTCGTCGAAATTACCGACAATGCGTTGATGCTCAGTGAACGAGGTCGCTTGCTCGGAAACGAAGTATTCGCAGAATTCATAGGTGACGAAGACGATTCCTGAACCGTCCCAACGCTAGATCGACAACAGATCACGCCTATTCGCACCTGAAATCTGGTAAAAAGCCACCCAATGCGTCCGGTGAATCGTCATCATGCTCGTAGTCATCGAAGGTAGTTCAAGTTTGTTTGTAGTAGGAACGGCAGGACACGTAGATCACGGAAAATCGACCCTTATCCATGCATTGACTGGCATAGATCCTGATCGTTTACGGGAAGAAAAAAGCCGTGGAATGACAATCGAGTTGGGATTTGCATGGCTTGAACTACCTTCTGGTGCCGAAGTAAGCATCGTTGATGTTCCCGGGCATGAGCGTTTTATAAAAAACATGCTGATGGGTATCGGTGGAGTCGACGTCGCTCTGCTTATTGTTGCAGCGGACGAAGGGCCTATGCCGCAGACGCGAGAACACGTGGCAATTCTCGATCTTCTTGGGATCGAGATCGGAATAGTCGTGATGACCAAGAAAGATCTCGTTGATCAAGACTGGCTAGATCTGGTAACCCTC
Organism: Chloroflexota bacterium; assembly: GCA_013204545.1. GTDB lineage: Bacteria > Chloroflexota > Dehalococcoidia > Lucifugimonadales > Lucifugimonadaceae > Lucifugimonas. Next base: position 23,050 of record JABMNN010000130.1, read on the forward strand.
GATGTTCAAGAATTACTTGTAGGGACTTCGCTAACAGATGCTGAAGTCATCGCAGTATCGGCAGAGACCGGCGATGGTCTCGGCGAACTTCGAACGGCTCTCGACAAACTTATCGCTGAACTCCCAGCGCACGAAAGCACTGGGAAGCCACGACTGCCTGTCGACAGATCATTTACGATCACCGGATTTGGTGCTGTCATTACGGGGACGCTTACCGGTGGGTCATTGAAAATCGGCCAAGAGCTTGAAGTTCTACCGTCAAGATTGAAGGCGCGGATCAGGGGCCTTCAAGTGCACGAACAATCGAAAGACCAAGTTGGGCCAGGAACGCGGTTAGCGGTTAACCTGAGTGGAATCACCCATTCGGAAATTCAGCGGGGCGATCTCTTAACCACCGCCGATTGGCTTAAACCGTCGACTGCATTCGATGCGACTCTCAGAGTTATTTTAGACGCGCCACGACCAGTAAGGCATAACCACAAAGTGACGCTGTTCGTCGGGACACGAGAGGTGCCTGCGACCATTCGAATTCTAGAAGACGATCTGATTTTACCTGGCTCAACCGGGTTGGTTCAGATTCGCACGAAAGAGAAGGTTCCGGTCGTCCGCGGTGATTTTTTTGTGGTGCGGGACACCGAGAGCACTCTTGGTGGCGGGCAAGTGTTGGCGGTAAATACCCCTCGGCGAAAACGAAACAACACCGATACGATCTCACATTTGAACACCATCGCGAGCGGTTCTAGCGAAGACGTGATCTTCAATGCACTCACTAGCATTGAACCAGCAAGCGTGTCGCAGTTGGTAGTGACGACGGGGACAAATAGTGATGAAGTAGAAGCGGCCGTCACCATTCTTGAAACGGATGGGCGAATCAAACGACTCGGAACTGACACCAGGTATTTCATCTCAAATGGTGGATGGAACAAGCTTTTCGAGTCAGCCGTAAGCACCTTGTCAAGTTTTCACGCGGCATACCATCTTCGTTTGGGTATGCCACTTCAAGATTTTCGTGGTCAACTCAAACTAAAACCTGCGGCATTTGGGGCAGTATTGAATTCTCTGATATCCGGGGAATTTGTCGCAACAAACGATGCTTGGGTGGGAATCCCTGCGCACATTCCATCGCTTTCAACTAGGCAAGAGGTCGAAGTAAGTGAGTATCTGAAATCGATATCAGCCGATCGATTCAGCCCATCGACTGAACAGACAATTGATATAGAGATATTGCAATTTCTCTCAGAGCGGGGAGATGTGGTACGAATAAGCAGTGATATTGTGTACCCGACAGAGGTCTACACGGAAATGAAATCTAAAATTATCGAATCTGGGTCAGACGGAAACGAAATCACCATTACAGGCGTTCGTGAAATTTTTGGAACAAGTCGCAAATACACGCTGGCTATTCTGGAACACATGGATTCACAGGGTCTCACTCGTCGAACGGGCGATACTCGTTTCGTTAGATAGTTACATCTGAGGGCGTGATCTGTTCTAACTGACCACAAGCGGAAGCGTAAAGATGAACTTGCTTCCCTCTCCAACGGTGCTTTCGGCCCAGATTCTTCCACCCTGTGCTTCAATGAATCCTTTAGCAATCGAAAGTCCGAGACCTGAGCCACTCACTCTCGAGATTCGGGCAGATTTAGTACGGTAGAAGTTTTCGAACACGGCTTCCAATTCGCTCTTCTCTATCCCGGCTCCTCTATCTGCAACTTCGACCCGAACTTCATGCTGTTCTACTGAAACAATTACGTCAGTTACAGTGTCCTTGTCGGCGTACTTGGCAGCATTGATCAGAAGGTTGACCATCACTTGAAGTATGCGTTCGCGATCTGCATCGACGATGGCGAGTCGTTCGGGGTGAACTGTTCGAACAGTGATACCGCGTTCGGCAAAACTGGGTTCAGCGATTTCAATCGCAGAAATAACCATCTCATCGACATCGAAGCTTTCAATCTGGAGGCTGAAACGCCCCGCCTCCAGCATTGATACAACATTCAAATCATCGACCATCCGAGAGAGCCTATCGACGGTCGATTTTAGGTTGTTCACCAACCGTTGCTGCTGGCCATTAAGTTCACCTGCATCACCAGCGCCAAGCATATCGGTATATATCTTCATGCTTGTAAGAGGAGTTCGCAATTCGTGCGACACCGTCGATACAAATTCTCGACGCTCGATCTGGACAGCTTCTCTTTCTCTGAGGTCACGCATGAAGACATTGACCGCGGTCATTTCATTATCCGTATTACGAACAGGGACGATCAGCATTTCGACAGGGATCGTATTCTCCGCATCGCGTGGTGAGAGTGAAATTTCGGCCTGCCATCCTCCCATTACCTCGGCCTGATGAAGCCCAGATGTCCGTATAATTTCTGCAATATCGTCAGAAATATAGTCCGTGAGATCGACACCAGCACCCGAAGAACGTTCGGCGATGTTGAGCATTTTCATCCCAGCAGGATTGATGTAAGTCGCCACACCGCGTAGGTCAGATATCGCCACGAGGTCAAGAGTTGTCTCAACCGTAGCCGCTAAAGACTGCACCTTCTCTAACAAACGGAGCGATTCAATTACTGGAGATATCTGGTCGGCTACCCGTTCGAGCAGAGTTAGATCGGACTCGGCATAGACGCTTTCATCTGCGGCACTGATTGAAACGAACCCAATAACTGAGTCTCTGGCGCGCAAAGGAGAACGAATGTTTGATTTAAGATCACCCTGTTTCAGGCTTTCGACCTCAACTTCAGTTACTTCAGAATTTGGAGTGATACGAGCAGTTAGAAGTCGCGACTCTACTAATACGTTTGAGGCGAAATCACTAATATTTAGCGTGTTACCGACTCGCAAACCATCAATCTCAACGCCATCAACGTATGCAATCGAAACGCTATCCCTAGTCTCTGTCGCTAAGGCAACCACACCTCGATCAATAGGAATCACCTCACGAAGATGTTTGAAAACACTCGCATAGAGTTCATCTTCATCCCGCGCTGCATTGGCATCGCGACCAATTCGGATCAGTATTTCTCTGGTCTGTGAAATTCGTTCCAATTCAGCATGAAGCCGCGAATTTGCGAGAGCACCTGATATCTGTGCTCCAATTCTCTCTACCATTTCAACGTGTTCAGGCCCGTAGACGTTCCGCTTGCTACTTGTCGTTAATAACAGACCGACAACTTCATCTCTGTGGATCAGTGGTGTCGACATAGCTGATCGCACACCCGTGTCGAGCAGCGATTGAATGCCTGGGAATTCGGAACGCATCTCTTCTAAAAGTTCAGTGTCCAGAACCAGCACGAATCGGGCGAGTTGATTAGCGTTCGTGAAGCTGGACATCGGAATCACGAAGCCTTGTTCGAAACCTCGTACCCTTTTACCAGTGACGTGCTCGAATGTCACAGAATCAGTCGCGACATCAGCCACCGCAATAGCTGCAGAATCCAGCGGAATGAGTTGTTTTACCTGGTCGATTAGTTGGTCATAGACCATGCCGATATCGAGCGAAGATGAAACTAACCGACCTATCTCAGCCAGAACTGTTCGTTCGTCTCCAACATTTTTCATCTCGTTCTGGAGACGCCTTGCTTCAAGGGCCAACTCTCGATCTACTTTGGCTCCAAGTTCTCTAATAATGCTGCTTGGCATCCGCTGCATACTGTCAGTTTGGAACAGATCAACTATCCCCAACTCCATTAGCTCAGCAATATTTTCTTGCCCTTCTCCCATCACTCCAAATATCGGGACCTTCGGAGCGTATTGATTGACCAAACCGACAACATCTACGACTGCAGAATAGGGTTTTCGTACGTCAATGAAGATCAAATCCCAGATGTCGTCTGCGACGCGTCGTTCGAAACGCTCGAAGTTTGCTGCCGATTCATTTCGGAGAGAGAAACCAGCATCAGTCAGTATTCGCGCGATACTGACGCGTTCTCCCAGGTCGAACGACAACATGCGCAGTTCGATACGTGGAAGCTTTTTACGAGTTGTCTCGTTTTCGGGTTTGTTATCGCTCATAACTATTCACGTGAAAGTGTGAATCTACGTTCTCATATTGACCAATCGAAATCCCAATTAGTTGGTAAGGAATCGGTGTGGGCTAGTTCGTAAACGTGTGAACCGTGAGAACTATGCGGATTCGCAAAGATATGTGGTATCTCTCACGGTTGCCGTTTTCGTTACCGACGAACTCGTTCATTCTCGAAGAGAGTCACACTCGTCGTCACCCCATCCCTCAAACCCTCTCTGAGCGCTCGACCACCGAAGCATTTTGGGAAATGAATTCCGAGTAGTTCGAGCATGGTCGCACAACGTCAATATTCCCGTGAAAAGATCAGATCGCACATCGGATTCGAATTCAAAGTCGTTCTTTTTTAGAGTGTTATGAAGTTCTGGCGGCTGTCATATCCGTGTGATCCCAATCCGACACTGACGCCGGTAGCCGAGGTAGATCCTATCAGAGGAGAGTATCTACCTATCTCTGTAGATCGCAAGTTGTAGGGGACGCTTGCCTCCCAGTCATGTATCAACTATCTATTTATCTGGCGACGATACCGAGCGCGTAAAGCCGTCGCCATCACACCAATCTATTCTTGAGCAGTAATCCACTCTGACAAGAATGGTCAAGAATTGATCGTTCTTTATCGGAGGGTACAGCAGGCTGATCCACCATTTTCGACGATCATTACTGTTTATTCACCCTCATCCGATTCGAAGCCAGTGTTAACCAGTTCGGTTTGGACACTCAGGGCACTGAGCTCTACCCCAGTCCCATGTCGTCGAGTTCGGCGTCGGTGAATCCAAAATAGTGTGCTATTTCATGCTTCACAGTCGCTGCCACGTGTTCTTTGAGTTCTTCGACTGTGTCGGACGCGTTCTCGATTGACTTTTGAAAAATCGTTATCACATCCGGCAAAGGTGGCACATAGCTACCGCGTTCAGGCAGCGGTACGCCTTCGTACAAGCCGTAGAGGACATCCCGAGGAGTAAGTCCGTTTTCGGTCATTTGGGCTGATGTGGGGCGATCAGCGACGATGATGCTGACGTTATTCATGCTCGTCAGGAACTTATCTGGCAAAGACATGACCACGTCGCGCACGAAATTTTCAAAAATGTCTTTGCTTACCTTCAATTCGAAACTACTCAGCACCGACTTGTGAACGAATCGCCTTAAGACGGTCGATGTTCGGCTTGTCTGGTCCGCTCTTGCCAGTTCCAGGCACTTCAAGATAAAACGGAACCCGCTTGAATGCTTCGTGGGCCATCAATGTGGTGAAACCTACCGTACCGATTAGTCCGTCTCCGATGTTCTCGTGTCGGTCAACCGATGAGCCGAGTTCCCGCATCGAGTCATTAGCATGCACAGATCGAAGCAGCTCGATTCCTATTTCTTTGTCAAACTCGTCGATCGTTGCATTGAGGGTATCGGCGGCAGCTATGTTGTAACCGGCAGCCCACACGTGCTGAGTATCGAGACAAACAGCCACTCGGTCGTCACCGATCGCTTTGATTAGGGTACCGAGCTCAGCAAAGGTTGAGCCAATATGATCACCTGCACCAGCGCTGGTCTCCAACATAAGCAGTGAGTCACCGGGTTCACTGTCGAGTATTTTTCGAACAGACGCGGCGAATTGGTCGACGATTGCCTCGAAGCCTTGCCCTCTATGGCTTGCAGGATGAAAAATTACGCCCAGTGCACCAAGCTTGTTGGCAGCTGCGATATCAGCTCGAAGTGCTGCTTCAGATTTCGCCAGCAGTTCTGGGTCAGAAGTCCCCAATGCCACAAGATACTTTCCATGAAGCACAGTCGGCCCCATGCCAGCACGCTTCATCTCATCAGCATACTTTTTCGCCACCGCGTCGACGATTGGCTTCGCTGACCACATCCGCGGCGACGATGCGAAGATCTGGAAACACTCTGCTCCAATCTCTTCGGCTCTGGCTATTGCATTATTGGATCCACCGGCAGCAGATACGTGCGCGCCAATCAGCATTCTAAATCGTTCCTTCTATCAAAACACAAGCACGCCCTACCACCACACCAACTTGGCGCATGTTAGTCGAATTACCAATATGGTGCGACTTCTAACTAGTATTAGGAGTTCGTAGCGGCAGTTTTCCGCCAAGGCAGGAACGACCGACGTTCCCAAAGAACAAGAATTTGGGCAGCGATGAAGATCGAACTGTAAGTTCCAACAAGAACACCCAACAGTAGTACTATCAGGAAATCTCGGAGCGAGGCGCCACCAAAAAGTAGCATCGCTGAAATCACTGTCAGGGTCGTAATGCTTGTGCCCAACGAACGAGTGATCGATTCATTGATCGACAAGTTCACTGTGCTTCGAAACTCGCGCCCTGGGGCTAACGTGACATTCTCTCGGATTCGGTCGAAAATGACGATGGTATCGTTCACCGAATAGCCAATCACCATGAGAATACCAACGATGAAAATAGCGTTGACCTCTGCACTGACCGCTATTCCTAGAACTGCGAATACCCCCAGAACGATCATAACATCGTGTAATAGGGCAATAATTGCTGCGATTGCGTACTTGTACGAACTCGGCACTGAGCGGAACGCGTACATGATGTACAGCATCACGAAAATCGAAGCAACGATTACGGCCGTGATTGCATTGCGGACGGTATCCTCGGCGACTGAAGCTCCGACCGTAGAAGTGTCGAGAACCCTTGCGTCCGGGTCAAGTTTCTGGATTTCAGGACTAATGTCATCCAGTCCCGAAACACCGAGGTCGTCTGTTCTGATGAAATACTGGTTGTCTCCAAGTGCCTGAACGATTGCTTCAGGGTGCCCTGAAGCAATCAGGGCACCCGTTATATCTGCAGAACCGTGGTCACCTTCACCGAACTGGTAAGTAATCGTGGATCCCGAGGTGAAGTCGATACCAAGATTCAAGCCTGATGTTCCGAGTACAACGACCGAAAGCGCAACGAGCACAATCGAAATCGTCAAGAAAACTCTACGTGTGCCGATGATATCCATTAGGAATTACCTCTAGGCTCTGATCCGCTCTGGTCACGTACAGGTACGAACAAGTTCGGATGATTACCCAATCTTGTCGATGCGAGCAATCGAAGTAGCAGTCGGCTGGCAAAGAATGCGGTGAACATGCTCAACAGCACACCAATTGCGAGTGTCAGAGCAAAGCCCTGCATAACGCTTGTGCTGAAACGGTCACCGAACCAGAAGAGAACAATAGCTACTATGATCGTCGACATGTTTCCATCTCTTATGGATGGCCATGCACGATCGAATCCAGCCGTGATAGCAGCAAACAGACTCCGCCCAGACCGCAGTTCTTCCTTTGTTCGTTCAGCGATCAAAACGTTCGCATCAACTGCGAAACCAAGCGACAGGATGACAGCCGCTGCACCTGACAAAGTCAGCGTGACAGGGATCATCTTGAAAATAGCGAGAAGCATTATTGTGTAAGCGATGAGGGAAACAGAAGCCACAAACCCCGGGATTTTGTAATAGGCAACCATGAATATTAGAAGCATTACGAGTCCAACCGCACCTGCAACAAGACTCTTCTGAAGAGAATTTTTACCGAGTACAGCATCGACGTTTCGTTCCTGAATCAGTTCGAGTTCAACAGGAAGTGAACCAGAGCGAAGTTGAATTGCAATTGTGCGAACACTCTCTGTCGTGAAGTTACCACCTTCGATAATGGCACGCCCACCTGAGATTCCGCCGTCACTTACACCAGGAGCGACTAGTTCTTCACCATCTAGATAGATCGCAAGTCGATCACTCTGGCGTGATACACGGTCGGTTACCTCGAAGAATGCGTCTGCACCCTTTTCATTGAAAACGAGGCTTACGATTGGGCGTGGGATGGCACCCTGCGAAACAGAAGGAAATGCATCTTCAAGATCGGCCGCATCGATTTCTGTTGCCGACTCTGTGAAATACGTTGGGTTGGTGCATCGCTCGATACCCCACTCGTCAACGGAGAGTCCATCTGGCGGCCAAGGAATGTCACTGGAAGGCGGAAGTAAATCGCCACATTCGCGGTATCGGAACTCAAGTTTTGCAGTTTTACCAATAACGTTTTTTGCTTCCTGAACCCCACCACCAACAATCCACTGCGTGAGAGTTCCTTGGCTGGACGTGAATTGAACGTTGCCGATAGAGCGTAAGGCCGTCTGAATTTTTTGGTCTTCACCAAGAATCGGAGTTCCATTTTTATCAGTTCTGGAAATATCGAGCCCGTACATAAGGATAGAAAATAGACCTTCAGCACCATTGATGGCCTCAATGTCTGCGTCGTCTCTACCAATTGATGCGAAAGCTGCTTGAACGTCTTCAAGCGTGGGCAGGGTTTCGACATTTTCCGTCGGAATCGGATCAACAGCAGTGTCATCACCGATTACCGGAGTACTAACCTGTGGAAGGATGAATCCCACTTGGAGAGCGACCGGATACTGAGCGATGATCCTTGCACGCCAAGCATCAGCCTCACTTGGAGTAATCACATTTCCCGCGACATCACGCACTTCTGCTTGAATTTTCTCGAGATGCACAGTGAGCGATCCGTTTTCGTTCTCCTTCACTGTTGCATCAGGGCGACCAAGCTCGTTCTGAAAAAAAGCTTCCAAAGTTTCAGCAGAGACCGTACCAGCGCCGAAGTTTAATGAGATTGAAGCACCTGTCTGACCAGGAATCTGAATGAGCACGCGGTCTGGAACTGAATCGACTCCACCACCGAGCAGTTGAACGCTAGCTTCGCTCACACCGAACTCGTTTACCCGCTTGTCGATAATGTTTCGAACACCCTCCATATCGTCACGCGTTGGATCACGACCATCTTCAGGCACAACGCTGTAAACAAGGTGTGTTCCGCCCTCGAGATCTAGACCAAAGGTCAAACCCAATGGGCTGTCTCCGCCACGGGTAAGCCCGAGGAAGCTAACTTCGGAGATTGCCAATACAACAACCGAAGCGACAATCAGTATTGCTAGGAGGACAAGGCCTCTGAATCTACTCAATAACTCAGACTCTTACGCGAAACGCGCCGCACAGGCGGCGTGTCTATGTGATTTATCCTGACGTTGAATCACCGATCTGGTGCCGTCAGCATCTTGCTAGTGCAAACCTCTGATACCGCTCTGATTATTTCAGTTTGGCGGTAGCGATTAATTCTTGAAACCAGCCCAAACTTGCCGAAGCGTCACTTCGAACTGTTTTAGGCAAGCAAAAAGTATAGCACCGAGGCAATGCAAATTCGCTTCTGGATTGGGTCCACGTTTCAGCCAAATCTATGGTCATTATCCTATCCAAGAAGCGGGTCTAGTTGCCGTTCTCGGGATTGAGAATGACCCCGCCATGTAAATGCGGATCATCTGACTCGACGTGATCATGGGTACGATCGGTGCTCTTCTCCGGATCAATCACGTAACCGGCCTTCCACAAATCGTACTGCATCTGATCGACAGAAGATTCTGAGTAAAGCTCGCTCAACTTTACCGTGGAGTGAACGACCTCAATGTCCGATTCATCCGGTACGACATCGTCATCACTGTGATCGGCGTGTATTTCGACTTCGACGTCATGCATGTGCGGTTCGTCATATTCCATATGAGATCCGGCAGCCGCTAGTTTTTCGTGCGCCAGAAGGTGATCGACATACAGAATTCCGTTCAGGTGATCGACTTCGTGTTCAAGTGCTTGGGCGAAAAGATCTTCTGTTGTGATCTTCATCTTGGAGCCGTTTTCATCTAGCCATCTTGCTTTGACGGTAATCGAGCGCTTGACCATTCCTTCGTAACCTGGAAACGACAGACAGCCTTCGATAATTTCTCGCTCACCCGACGTTTCGGTAATCTCAGGGTTAACAAGCACAATCGCATCTTCATCGCC
>JABMNN010000131.1 GCA_013204545.1 Chloroflexota bacterium
AGGTCATCACGACTCGGACGACCACGACTCGGATGACGATGATCGAGGTAAGAAGAAGTAGTTCTTCTGATTGAACGAAAATAGGAAGAGGGATCAGCCGATTTGGCTGGTCCCTCTTCGCGATTGAAGATGTTTTGAAACGATTTGGATATGTGTAGGTAATACCGTCATGAACCAAGACCTATTTTCATGTGTGGAGTGCGATTCAACGATTGCGAAGTCAGGCTATTCGAAATGCCCAACCAAAACGAAATGCTGTGGGTGGCTTGGATAACTGTTGGAGTTTCGTCATAGTAAATCGGGTGTAAATTGAATCTGAAATTAGCGACCTGATTAGGAAAGTATAAAAATGCCCAACGGATTACCTACATCGACACTCGGCAGGACAGGTTTGGAGGTTACCAAGCTTGGTTTTGGGGCGATGGAGATACGCGGTGCGCCGCGAGGACGTGAGGTTACCTCGGCACAGGCCGAGACGATTTTGAACGCCGTTTTGGATTCGGGTGTTAACTACATAGATACTTCGATCGATTACGGTCTGAGCGAGGAGTTCATTGGCCAGTTCATTTCCAATCGTCGAGACGAGTATTTTCTTGCATCGAAATGTGGATGTCAGGTTGGAGCCCCTGTCGCACCTGCTGGAATGCCGAGTCCACACGTGTTCACGAAAGAGAACATCGTTGCTGGTATTGAGCAAAGCTTGCGAAGGATGAATACCGACTATCTGGATGTTGTTCAGTTTCACTCAAGTCCATCAAGGCAAGTACTTGAGGATCACGGTGCGATCGACGTGCTGCTCGATTTGCAGCAGCAAGGGAAGATTCGGCATCTTGGTATTTCCGGAACCCTGCCGAATTTGCCTGGTCAGATAGATATGGGTGTTTTCGACGTGATGCAGATTCCTTACTCAGCACTGGAGCGGCAGCACGAGTCATTGATCTCCCGAGCAGGTGAAGCAGGAATTGGGACGGTTATTCGTGGCGGGGTTGCGAAAGGCGAGCCGGGACAATCGGGTGCACCACGTCCTGATCCTTGGCAGACGTTCGAAAAGGCAGGTCTAAACGAATTGTTGGCAGATGGCGAGAGTCGAACTGATTTCTTGCTGAGATTCACGTTGAGTCATCCCAACATGGACACGACTATTGTTGGAACGTTGAATCCGGCTCATATGGCGCAAAATGCTGCGGCTGCGAGTAAGGGTTCACTCGCTGACGACGTATATGCAGAGGCGAAGAAACGTTTGGCGGCAGCTGGCGAGTCGCCCGCGTAGGCTGACGCGTAGTTACTAGTGAAAAGGCGCCGACTCATGAATGTTGAGTCGGCGCCTTTTTTTGATACTTCGGGTGAATTCTTTAGTCGAGAGGTGGCAGCCTCACGCCTAGGATTTCGCGCAGATAGTTGACGTTATGGGTGAGGTAGTCATCGACGGCGAGGTCGAGATTCCCACCGATAGCATCGAAGCCATCGTCGCCCTGCCGTGGACCGTCCATATCAAACACTACCCAGCCTTTGTAGTGCTTGTCACGTAAAAGTTTCATCACCGCGGGGAAGTCGACGCCGCCGCCGCCCATGTTGTGATACACACTGGCTTCGGCATGCTGTTCACGCGTTGGAGTCTCTTTGATTCCGCGGTACTTCGCATACGTGTCTTTCAGGTGCACTTCTGCGATTCGAGGCAAATATTCAGTCATGATCTCGACGGCATCCATACCGCCAAGAGTCAGGTGTCCGGTGTCGGGGGTCATCCATACGTATTTAGGATCGGTCAGGTCGAGCATGGCACGCACTTCATGTTCGCGTTCTACCGGGCCCCAGATGTGAGGGTGCGGTGCTAGACGAATGCCCATCTCGATCGTCTGACGACCTATCTCGTTCAGCGTGTCGGTAAGTCGCTTTAGCTGATCGTCAGTCGTACCGCCTTCAGGACGAACGCCCATGTTGCATTTGAAGAGGTCGCAGCCGAACGGTTGGAGGAAGTCACGGGCGAATGCCACGTGATCGGCGATCGTCTTCGGCGTCTCTTTGGGGTCGATGAAGTTTGTGGACTGACCCTTCGCCCCATTCGAGACATCAATCAGGGTAACGCCGGACTCATCGAACTTTTTCTTGAGCGCCAGTGGGTTAGCACGGTGGTCTTCGATCTGTTTCGCATACGGTTCGATCCCTTGCAGACCGAGGGCGGCAATCCGTTTGATCCCCCACTCGATCGTGTGACGGGCGTCCCACAGGGAGCTTGTAGAGCCGTAAAGGATGTCTGGGTTTTCGGGATCTAGGGGTCGATGAGATGGCGCGGGCATAAGGCGTTTCCTCCAGCTTGTGATGCAGTTGTGACGGAGGGTTCTGTCAGAACTCAGTGTCGGGGCAGAATAGCATCATTCCTTATCTACTGAGGAGATCTGTTCATGGCCTGTCCACATTGCTTATCTAAGTCCGTATCCAAGAG
>JABMNN010000132.1 GCA_013204545.1 Chloroflexota bacterium
GCTGAGGCAGTGAACCAGCACGACAAGGGCAACCCTGACTGCGATACCGGCACAGGCGGCGGCAACGACGAATCGAAAGCCGACACCAAAGCCGATGACGACGAGAAGAAGGGCAAGAAGTAGTAAGACTTCGCCCCAGCGTTAGAAACGTTTGATCGAGTAAGAGGCCGGGCAGCAATGCCCGGCCTCCCTGATTCTTCGCCAACAGTCGAGGCAAATTGATGAGAGCCAATCACGGGAACCTATTGGTTGACGAGCGCCTCATGCACGTAGCGAACAGGGTACGGCTGGCTCCCTACAAGTTGCTGCCCCACTTGATGTCAGACGCCCCATCCGGTAGCTTGCAGGCACCATGGTAAGACTCACAGACCTCCCCACCGAATACGCCGAAAATCTCAAGAACTTGCCCATTCAAGAGTACGGACCAACGCCTTGGGCAACGGCCCCCGACTTGAAGCAGGCTCGCGTGGCGATCATCTCGACCGCCGGCATACACCGCGCTAACGACGCCAAGTTCGCTGGTGGCTCAGCCGACTACCGACTGCTGCCGGGCGATCTCGATTATTCAGAACTGACAATGAGCCACGTCAGCGTCAACTTCGACCGCAGCGGGTACCAGCAAGACCCAAACCTCATCTTCCCGCTGGAGTTGCTGAGGCAAATGGAAACCAACGGCGAAATTGGCTCCGTAGCAAAATGGCACTACTCGTTTATGGGCGCCACAGACCCGTCGCGGATGAACGAGACAGCGCCGCAAGTCGCCAGGCTGCTTAAAGAGGATGGAGTCAACGCGGCCATCTTCATCCCCGTCTGACCCAACTGCACGCGCGCCGTTGGCGGGCTACAGCACTACATCGAAGCAGAAGGGGTCCCCACCGCCGCAATCAGTCTGGTCCGTGAGCACACAGAGAAGATCAAGCCGCCACGCTCCCTCTGGGTTCCGTTCGAATTGGGGCGGCCACTGGGTGCTCCCAACGAACCTGAGTTCCAGATGGATGTTTTGCGGTCGCTTCTTGGTCTCTTCGCCGCCCCGTCTGGCCCGATCATCGAGGACTACCCGCGCGACTCACCGGTGACGGATGAAGCCGATGCGGCCTGGAGTTGCGTTCTGCCGCTTCCGCCGCTCCCATCGGCATCCACGCCCGCTGAGGCCTTGAAGCAATCGCTGATTCAGGAAGTAGGCTCACTCGCTCCCTGGTATGCGGAATCGGTGCGTCGTTTGAAGCGTTCGACCTTCGGCCTCAGCGGCCTCACAGCCGATGGAATGCCGGAGATCGCCACCTTCCTGGCTGATATTGCCACCGGAGAGAACCCGGAACCACCGTCGGGTCTTTCGGACCCAATGCCCGGAGTGGTCCGATATCTGGTGGAAGACGTGAAGGCGTACTACATGGAAGCAGCCAACGAGCAGCCCGGCGCTCATCCGCCAGGAGGCACACGCATGTGGACCTGGCTCTACCACGAAACCCGCATGGGCCAGATCCTTTACGACCTACGTGACCGCCTCGCCGCAGATTACGCAGAACGTACTGCCGCAAACGGCGGCGAACGGCCATCCGGCCCACCGCCGGTGAACCCGATATCGGGACGGTTCGCGGAGCGGCCGTAGGGAACGGGCTCCTAGAGAAGGGGAGTCACGACTCGAAATGCAGCGGATATTGCCGGTGCCTGAGGTGAGAACCAAACTCACCCCGCCGTAATGCCCGTCGCGTCAGAGACTGCCACGCCTACCGTCCCACCACCTCATCGAGAGCACGTTTGACGTTCCCCCAGGTCCAGATGATTGTAGGCCCAGCGTCAGCGATCGCGTGGTAAGTACGCCGTTGAGGCCTAATTTGAAATCTTGGCTTACGAAGTCGTTTCGCGATCCTCGCCTCCTTGAGGACCCCTGGTGCGCTGTGGGTATTGCGCCCTAGAAGCACAATGAATACATCGCACGATTGAATGGACTGCCTCGCCTTATTGATCCAATTCATCTCGGGATCGATCCGCTCGATCGAGTGGTCAGCAATTTGAAAAGGTGAATCGTCGAGGCTCGATTGTTTGAGAAGACTTCCCTTCAAGTGTGCATCATGCTCAAAATCAAAACTTATGAACGCACGAACCCGCCTGCCGGTCATTTCAGGCTAGTTCGCGAATCACCAGAACGATGCCCAATACTGCAAGCGTTAGATATCCAGCGACAAAGGTCCAGGGAACCCTCGATTCCGCCACAGTCAACTTGAGGTATTTGTCTTTGTCCTCTCCCCTCCCCAAGTAATCCCACTCAACGTCATATGGCGAATACGATAGTTTCTTCTCCATATCGTGGACAACCTTGTATTTGGCACCATTGAGTTGACGATATGCTTTGAGTAGGTCAATCCACGCCTTCGCTAGGGTTAGACCGATTATGGCCGCAGTCACTCCGACTATTGGATATTCGGCATTTCCCTTGCCGAACCCAAAAATTCCGATTATTAGTCCAACAAGCCCCGAATGCAGTGACAGAAAAAACGCGTTTGCAGTTCCCCGCCTCTGACTGATCCGATCTGCCATCTCGACGTAAGAAACGTACTGTTGGATCAATATCGCGATCACTTGCGGCCCACCGTCTTCGGAGTCCGATAAATTCATAGCATTACCTTTAAAACGCTCTCGCCTGACTCAGGAATGCGATGCTCAAGATTTCATCGCAACTTCATCCCGCGGCACGAATAGCGGAAACGATGGATTCTGTGTTCCACCCTACCAACCTCGTCGCTGCGGCCTTAACAACAGACGATGTGCGCTCAGCGCCCCACGGTTGAATCGCGACAATTGGTTTTGGCTTTACGAACGCGTGTTGAGCGACATTAATTTCGATGTTGATCCACTTGCTATATGTCGAGTAGACACCTGCCATGATCAAGACCACATGACAAAGCTGGACTCTAGCCACAATGGCGGAACGAAGTGCGGCATCTGAGCCCGACGTGTGAATTGGATCATTCTTAGGAACTGAAAAGTCTTTCCAGACAAAATACGCTCTTTTGTCTAGCAAGCTCACGAGCCTTTCGTAGCTATCGCTATATGCCCAAGAATGGCTTATAAATAACTGTTTTGTGGCGACCATTTACAACTCCCATTCTGGAATCTCACCTGATATTACTGCTTGTAACGTAGCAATATCATACCCGCGACGAGAGAATACCAGTTGATAGCATGTTGGATGTAAATAGCAATGTTAACGAAAAGGCTGATATGACTGCACAGAAAAGACCTTATGACGTCACATGGATGAGGTTCGTCCTTGCAGCACACTCGTTCGAAAACCTCGAGAGGTACGGTCGGGACATGGAACAACAAATCGCAGATCAGGCTAGGCAGATTGGCGAGACATGGGGTCGGCGGCTCTCCGAAGTGCAAGATGAGGAGTCATATCACGTTGCGGAGGATTTCGCGTCCGAAGAATATCAAACCTGGAAATACGAATATTCCCAATAGCTTCGAAATGGCATCCTTATCGCTTCATACACTTTATTCGAAGATCAATTGACTCAAATTTGCGAGTCCCTCGAAACATTCACCGGGGTCAAAAAAACATTTAGTAACTACAAAAGACATACTGGTGGAGGTTTTTTGTCGGTAATTGATGCGTTCATCGATGGTGAAACGGACTGCGGATCGATTAAGTGTTTGAGCAATTATCACGAAGTCGACCTACTCCGTGATGTCAGAAACGTGCTGATTCATGCAGGAGGAGAAATAGATGCTTGCCGCTATGGAGACGATCATTTCAAGACCGTCGATGCAGTTGAGGTTGAGGGCACCAAGACGAAGCCTCGCAAGATGATCAGGCCAACAGCGTCCTACGTCCGAGGAGCAATAATTTCGATGTCCAACTTGATGGACGATGTAGCCGTAGTTCTTGGGAAGCGGACCTAACCTTGGGAGGATAGCGCTTGCGCTGACTTTGGGAACAGGAAAACAATAATCCAGTCAATAATGGTGGCAAAGGTGAGATTCGAACTGACACGGGCATAATGCTCAAGCCAGTCTGAGACAATCCAGATCGGTTTCCGCCCACTAGCCTAATAGAGGCGCACGCATTGCTCTGGAACCCTGCTCAGTACCTGAAGTTCGCTGACCACCGGCTTCGGCCGGCTTTGGATCTGCTGAACCGGATCGATCTGGAATCTCCATCCGTCGTCTACGACCTCGGCGCGGGCACCGGCAACATCACTGAGATTCTGGCCAATCGATGGCCTGACGCTCGGGTGATCGGTGTAGACAGTTCCGAGGAGATGCTTCACGACGCTCCCAAGCGCGCTGCGAACCTCGAGTGGGAGGTGGCCGATATTGGGACGTGGCAGCCCAGCGAGCCGCCTGATCTGATCTTCACAAATGCTGCGCTGCACTGGTTGACCGGACACGAAGAGTTGTTCGCAAAGCTGATGAACTCTGTGGCTCCGGGCGGAACATTTGCTGTGCAATTGCCGCGCAACTTCGGGGCGATCTCACATACGTCCATCACTGAAGCCGCAATGAGTGGCCCGTGGCGGGCAACTCTGGAGCCGCTGCTGCGCCCCGCCCCGGTCCAGCCACCCGACTTCTACATCGACGTCCTGTCCCCAATCGCTGATTCGCTAGATGTCTGGGAGACTGAGTACTCGCAAATCCTGACCGGCGACCACCCGGTCAAAGAGTGGACGAAAGGCACCTGGCTTCGGCCGCTGCTCGACGCCCTGGAAGAACCTGAGCGAAGTGGATTCGAATCGGCGTATACGGACCTGGTGGACAGGGCATACCCAAAGCAGCCCAACGGCACCACAATATTCCCGTTCCGTCGAATGTTCATCGTGGCGAAGCGTGGGTGAACGGCGGCCGTTCTCGCTACTGGATGGAACGAACCGTTGGCAATTGACGAACAAATGCTGGTGCCGAAGGTGAGAATCGAACTCACACGAGCGTAATGCTCACCGGTTTTTGAGACCGACGCCACCAACTCCAAATGTAATCAGTTCACCTGAGTTCTGACAGAACCCGTGGACGATCATCGGTGGGGATATTGCAGTCCTCTCGATGGCCTTTCATTGAATCATCACATCCCGGGTGGTAGATTCTGCCCACCCAGACCACACGGGGTGTCCGGCGATGCGATCCAACGCATGCGGATCCGAAGTCTGACAAAGCGAGGGGACGATGAATAAACAGGTTATAGCGCTGATTGCGATGATTATTGCTGTATCGGTTGTGACGACCATGACGACCGCAAGTGCTTATGCGGCGAAGCCGAGTAAGGACGCTACGATTCAGGGCGGGACAATCTCGGATTCTACTGGCGAGGTGATCACCACAGGCTTCGACGACTGGGGCTACAACTACCAGGCTCGATTGTTCAACGGCAACTATTGTGATTCGTACCGAGATGCTGCCTGGTGTCAGCCTTACAAAGACGTTGACCTATCCATGAAGTGGAATGATGCATGGTTGAGCAACACGGATCGCGACGATGATGGCTTGCTTGATCGGCACTATGGCTCCAGTGGCTACATCGGCTCGGGAGCATGGCTTACCAACCATCAATCAGGTAGTTACGAGTTAGATGGCAAGGTAATTCAGTGGAACTACTTTGTGAAGATAGTTGCCGCTCCATCTGATGCGATTTCGACTGGCGGTATCTGGTACACCGCAGGCGGCACAGAAATCGGTCCAGCCATTTGGGGTGCCTTCGCTATAGTTCAAGAGATCGAAAATGATCCGGGTTCAGACACCCACGGTGCTCAGTTCATTTCGCCTCTCCGGAGCGGATTAGGGAACTGGTAACACCTATCAGTTGAGATTGCGGTAGAAGGGTGGATCAAGTGATCCACCCTTCTACCGTTTGTCTTTGAGCGCATTCGATTAGTTGGTGGAGTCGGAGACATTCTTAGGCCACCGCAATAGGACTCACCGCCAGGCAAGCCGCCAACGTCAATCTGGTCCGCCTGAACGATCACTAACCTACTAGACGTTTATAGACGTATGGAAGGCCAGTCCATATGGGCTATCAAATCGGTAGATTCGGGGTCGCACGATGACCGCCAAAGAATAAAAATAGGCGGTACATATAGAGCGTACTTACAGCGTTCGGTTAGTCGGTTATTTGGGAACGAAACCGCGATCATCTGAACTGCTCCAGCAGTGAAAAGTTCAGTGGTTAGAGTAGTCGGCTCATAACCGATTGATCGCAGGCTAGAATCCTGCCGAACCCACCCAACGGGATTCGAACCAACGATGTCACGCAATTACGGCAACGAATAATTCGTGTTCGGCGTTCGCGTCGCTGTGTCTGCGGTGTATTTCGACTCTGGTCAGTCTCCACCGGGTACTCGCCGTAATACGTGTTAATCAGGTACCTCGAAAGAGTCGACGAAAGTTCTGTCTTTCATCCCCCATCTAAACCGCAGTTCTACTTGATGATGAATCGAGTGGCTGTCGAAACCGCTCTCAAACGCAAAAGCGGTCAGCCGCCGATTTCTCGGTAACTGACCGCTTTTTGGTTCAAATATATGGTCGGGGAGCCCGGATTTGAACCGAGGACCCCCTGCTCCCAAAGCAGCGTGTATTAGTTTTAACCATTTGAATATGATTATCAATATTATTACGCTTTACACAGGCGGTCATATGCGTCGCACCTCTATGGAACCGTTGTCCGAACCAATCGTAGTTCTCCCTTGGACAACTGTCAATACATTGACGCTGATGCGGGATGGTGATTCAGTCTCTTATTTAGAATTATGGTCACATTCATTGAATATCTCAATGAAATAACAATGAGTTTCATGATCCCAGGCGCTAAGAGGATTGACGCTCAGACGATGTCAAGATGTGAACGTCGCGATTGCATCACGAAGAAGTCTCCAGACGCGGGCTACACCTGCACCCTTGGATCGTGAGGGTCGTTGGTGAAAATTGAGGCGAATCCTGCCAGCTGCAGTAAACCATCCACCTGATTAAGGGATAGGCCATGGGCAAAGAGAGAGAATCCAATTTTCAAAACTGAGATCCGTGAAGGCTGCTTCAAACCGGACTCGATTCGACTCAAATATGGTCGTCCGATGTCAGTCTCACCATCAATCAAATAGCAACTGATACCAAGGCGTTCACGCGTGAGTTTCAGCGCTTTGCCGAATTGTTCAGGGTCGAATGGGTCCTTGTTTCGAATCGTTGAGGCCATGATTACTCGCCCTGACTTGCCTGCGACCGGGGATTGATTGGTCATTCAAAGGTTCGGCCCTCCGCCCGCATGCCGTCGAGTTGCCGGTACGGCAGCCGCGATCGGAGTACGTATTTAGGTGTGAAATGTCCTAAAGTTGCCGGTAGCCATGAAACAAGGCATCCGAATTCCTCTACTTATTTCCAGTTTTGTTCGCCAACAGGCGGCCAGAAACCCGCGACCGACAAACGTGCAGATCAGGTCGGGTGTGCTAGAGAGGTTTGGCGAGGACATCAGTGACCGGACGATCGGCAGGATCTGTCGAGCGGACCAACTCGCGACCAGGTCCGTGGATGCTGGCAAGCAGGTAAGCGATCAGGATCGCCGACGCCTGAGTCGACTCCTTGATGCCATGTGGATTCCAGATCCACGCGATGTCACTAATCCTTGGGAAGGGCCCAGAAAGGGTCTGAGCGCAGTATCAATCTCAGGGAAGGAACTCGTTTGGCGAACGATGCTCATCGCGGATGGGCGCGGGCGGCAACGATCTGCCATAGAACGCTGCTGGCACACCGGTGGTGACGAAACTTGGCTCATCCGAGACCTTTTCAAAAGACTGCCGTCCCCTCAGCGGACTCGCCTGATTGGGGAGTATGAGTCGCTACAGGAACGCGCTTGCAGAATCATTGGAGGTATCAGGGATTGGAATTCGTCTCGGCATTTCTCGGACAATAGGCCGACGATCGTCGATTACGCGGATTTGCGGGATTCCGGGACTAGTTTTTCTCGATCTAACGAACTAGCGAGCGAGGCATTATTCCTGATCGATGAAGCCCCTTTGCTCAGGGGTGCTATTGCCGAATTCGTGAGAGATTCACTCACGGCAGCAGGTGCCTGAAACCCCAAGGATTTCCTGCCGTCCAGGTCGGAATCAAGTAACGAATCATCGTTGGGCCGCAACCAGGATTGCCGTTGGGTGGATTGGATCGATATTACGGGGCGTCCTTCGAGAGCCTCAAGATGGAGGGATCACAAAACACATGAAACACTTAGATACTCGTGGTCAGTCAACTCGAACAAATGAGATTGATCGTTCGTCTGACAGCGCACCATGGGATCCATTATTGTGGCTTTTGGACGGGGAGACCAACCCTGCCCCAACTCCACCTGGGAGCGATCAGTTCGTAGACCGACTAGGAATAGGAGATTCTCACGGTCAAAGTCTTTTGCAAGTAGTGAACAGC
>JABMNN010000133.1 GCA_013204545.1 Chloroflexota bacterium
AAGAATCCAATCAAAATTGCGAGCTCGATCTCCATCAATTTCGCATCCCCGGCGCTCGGCCAGTCGATTCATGCTCTCGGGACTTCTCCGTTGTGGGATTTGTGGGGGGAGAATGATCGGCAAATCCGCCAAATCGGGCCGGTATGACTATTACGTGTGTGGCACGAGCGACCGGATCGGCAACTGCGAGGGCAAACCGGTTCCTAAAGCTAAGATCGAACAGGCCGTGATGCGGAGGATTTTGAACGTAGTCTTGCTAGAACCGAACCTCGAACGTCTGATTGATCTAACAAACAGGGAACTTGCGGTAGGCAAACAGTCTTCTGTGGCGAAGGTTCGGGCAACCGACGCACAATTGTCGGATGTCAAATCTAGGCTGGGGAAACTATTCGAGGCAATTGAGACTAGTTCACTGGATTTGGCAGACATCTCGCCAAGAATCAAAGAACTGCGATCACAAGAGTTGCTGCTGGTATCGTCCCGTGACAAGGCTATGGCGGATACGAATAGGACTACGGATAGGTTGGTCGACCGGAAAACCGTCCTAGCGTATATGAAGGACCTGAAAGCATTGGCGTCGGCTGGTACGACAGCACAGCGAAAAGCGTTTCTGAACGGATTTATTAAGGGTTTGACGATCACGGGCAACGAGATCGAAATCGAATACTCGTTGCCCGTGCCATCTGAGCAGACTTCCGAAATCGAATCAGAAGTTCTGCCTATTACCCTGTTTGGTGGAGCTTGAGGGACTCGAACCCTCTACCTCCTGCTTGCAAAGCAGGCGCTCTCCCAGTTGAGCTAAAGCCCCAAACCGACTTTCCATTGTAAAACCAATAATCCGAAAAGTAGTGCAAGTTACCCACCCAATTTCGAACATTCGAAAAACAACGTTTCCAACCGCTATCAACGAACCGACACTACATACCACCCCCACACAAACGTCCAAAAAAGTCGTAAAGTGTGCCCTCGCCATATAAAAGCGAAACAACTCGATCCAGCCAGCATTAGTCCTTTCGAAGAAAAAGTGGCGAGCCAAACATGAAAATCACCGATATCACCACCACCGCACTCAAGACCGGCAAATCGTTAGTGCGTATCCAAACTGATGCCGGAGTCGAAGGTTGGGCTGAAGGTCCCGGCGTGAACAACATCGTGCCTGGTCGCAATGGTTCAGTATTCGAGGCCTACCTCGAAAGCATCATCAAGCCAACGCTCATCGGCGAAAACCCTCTCGATATCGAACGCCACTGGGAGACTCTCGCGACAGGTAAAGAAGATCGTCTCTACAAGCTCCCTGCAGCAGTAGTCGGCGTAATCGATGTAGCGCTCTGGGATCTACTCGGAAAAGAAACCGGAAAGCCCGTTTACACCCTTATGGGTGGAGCGGCACGCACTGAAATCCCACTCTACTGGAGTACCGGATCAGGCTGGAAATTCACGCCCCAGCAGATGCTCGACATCGTCAAAGTAGGCTATGACATGGGTTTCGGAGCTTTCAAAATCCGCATGGACTGGAAAGGCTGGCGACAGGATGCCAATCCGACCAAAGACTACGATATGTTCAAGCTCGTCCGAGAGTTCCTCTCAGATGGCCAGTACCTCGGATTCGATGCCAACAATGGATACTCAGTAAGCACCGCAATCCAGCAAGGACGTAAATTCGAAGCACTTGGCATTGACCACTTTGAAGAGCCGATTCCTAACTGGGATCTGCCAGGTCTAAAGCAGGTTGCCGACGCTCTCGACGTAGCGGTTTCAGCCGGTGAACAAGACGCCTACCGCTGGTGGTTCCACCACCTCGTGCTACTGGGCGATCCCGACATTCTCCAGCCTGACATCCTCAGTGCCGGTGGACCATCGGAAGTGAAGAAAATCTTCGATCTCGCTACCATGTGGAACAAACCAGTCATGCCACACAGCCCACAAGCCGGGATAAATTCAATGGCGTCACTACACGCCTACTCGACGGTTCAGAACGCTACACGACCTCACGAGTTCTCAACCGAGTTCTCCGGACCGCTAGATGAAGTGGCCGAACTTTATGGAGAAGGCGTACTCCCCAAGAACGGACGTATGCACCTCTCCGACCGTCCCGGTCTTGGCATCGAATTAAACGAAAAAGCGGTAACCAAGATGACCGTCTAGGCAAGATGACGCTCGCGACAACGCGTGAGAGTTGCCCCTGTGCAGTATTGAACAACGGCTTCCGAAAAATGCTCAGACTTGGCGAATCGTTAGTCCTAAATGGAACTATCGGAACTGAACTCGAACAAGAGAGCGAATCCGAGTGCCCCATTTAATGGATCTGCACTTGCCAACAGCAGAGCTCAAGACGCACATAACTCGCGCTATATCGAAATTCATTAGCAAACCGCAATATCCCTAGATAAATACCATCCAGAAATACTCGAAGGCGGCAGGAACACGGCCGACGACAACACTGCAGACCTATCCCTGATCACTTTAAACTGGCAACACAATTCCCTCAGGTTCCTTACCAGCCATCAGTAATCGGGCGTTCCCAATCGCGTTATCTATACTCTTTTGGCGCGCTTCGACACTCAACCCGGCTCGATGTGGCAGTAACACCGCATTGTCTCTTCCGATCAACGAATTCGTCATTTCAATCGGTTCAATCTCAGTCACGTCCAAACCCGCACCTGCGATTTGTCCACTATCTAACGCTCGTATCAAAGCCGCCTCGTCAACAACCGGCCCCCTGCAAGCATTCACCACGATCACCCCAGGCTTCATCATAGAAAACTCTCGATCCGACAAAATTTTTTCTGTCGAGCGATCCAACGGCACATGCAAACTAATCACATCCGAAGTCTCAATCAGCTCAGTAAAATCTACCCGAACCGCACCAGCAGCCAGTTCATAATCAGTGGAATACGATTTCACATCTGAATACACAACCTCACACTCCCAACCAGCCAATCGCTTCGCAACACGCGAACCAATCTGACCCAGCCCCACAATCCCAACACGTTTGCCCGTCAGCTCGTGAAACCGACCCCAATCCATGTTGAATCCTTCACCGTACATCCCTTTGTTGTTGGTCTGATCCCACTGCACCATCAGTCGACGATACGTTGAAACCATCAACACAACCGTGACTTCCGCTACTGCGACCGCATTTCCACCCATGTTGTTTGCGACACGAACACCCATCTCAGACATCGCCACCTTCGGAATCGAATCCGTCCCCGCACTAAGCGTCTGAATCAACTTCAAGCGCGGGAAAAGTCGACCTGTCTCAGCGCTCCGAACACCACCCCCACCAACAACCATATCTGCATCAAAATTCTCAGCTCCAACCGTAGCCACATCAGCCATTTGTGGCAGTCCGACCACCTCCATATCCGCACCTACACCGGCACGAAACCGATCCATCTCCCACAAGTCCTGATATAGAAAAATCGCCTTAAATTTCGCCATGAATAATCAAAATCCCATAGTAAAAGAGAACAAAAAACAACAAGCCATGAAGCATAAACTCAAGTTATGACGCTGGCTACTCAACACTCCCAGCAAGCAAACACGCAGCTTGCTGATTCGGCGCCAACGTCCGCAACTCCGGAACCGTAGCTGAACACATATCGGCAGCAATTGGACATCTAGTACTGAACCCACAACCCGGCGGTGGCGACAGCGGACTTGGCAAATCACCCCGCAGAATTATCCGCTCACGAGACCGTTCATGTATCGGGTTCGGCGTCGGAATCGCCGATAACAACGCCTTTGTATACGGATGTAACGGCCTCTCGTACAAGTCCTTCGAATCAGCCGTCTCAACGATCTTCCCCAAATACATCACCGCCACGCGATGACTAATGTGACGAACTACCGAAAGATCGTGCGCAATGAACAAAAAGGCGAGGTTGTACTGCTCCTGCAAATCCTGTAGCAGGTTCAATATCTGCGCCTGAATCGAAACGTCCAGAGCCGAAACCGCTTCATCCAAAATCAGCAGACTCGGCTTCGCCGCAATCGCCCGTGCCACACCTAACCGCTGTCGCTGACCACCACTGAACTCATTCGGGTAGCGTTCCGACATCGCAGGACTCAACCCGACGGTCGAAAACAATGAAGACACCTGCCGGCGGTAGTCAACTTGCGATTCAGCGAGACCGTGAACCTTCAGCGGTTCACCGATGATATCACCCGCCCGCATTCGTGGATTCAGCGATCCATAAGGATCTTGAAATACCATCCCAATCTTGCGACGTACAGGTCGCATGGCGGAAGTCGATAGCCCGACAAGCTCCTGTCCCTCAAATTTAACGCTGCCACTTCCGGGTCGGTTCAACTGAATTACAGCCTTAGCAGCCGTCGTTTTACCAGAACCGCTCTCCCCTACAAGCCCTAACGTTTCACCAGGTCGAATATCGAACGAAATACCATCGACCGCCTTCACACTCGCCACTTCACGTTGAACCAGAAAACCACGCTTAATCGGAAAGTGAACCTTCAAATCTCGAACGCTTAGAAGAACGTCTGACTCTGATTTTTCAGAATCAGATGCCACCGCTCGATCGGATGCAGTCGGCGTGACGGTCATTGCAAGGTAATCCCAACCGAACCAGAAACAGCCTTCGACTCATAACATGCAACCGACTGCCGACCCGCAATCTGCCCAAGTACCGGTTCTGCAACTTTGCACTGTTCAGTGACCCAACGGCAGCGCGGCCTGAACGCACAACCCATGGGCAAGTTCAACGGATCGGGAATCTCACCTTCAATGGGATCAAGTCGCTCCGATAGTGGACGATCCAGTCGAGGTACCGAGTTCAGCAAGCCAATGGTATAGGGATGACTCGGTCGCAAATAAACCTGCTCGGCAGTTCCCGATTCTCGAATTTTTCCCGCATACATCACATTTAGCCGATCGGCGTACCGAGCGATAATTCCCAGATTGTGCGTGATGATCAA
This sequence comes from Chloroflexota bacterium, assembly GCA_013204545.1. Lineage (GTDB taxonomy): Bacteria > Chloroflexota > Dehalococcoidia > Lucifugimonadales > Lucifugimonadaceae > Lucifugimonas. The sequence goes on from JABMNN010000133.1 coordinate 4,936, forward strand.
TAAGGACGTGCCGAGTTGTGAGGTGAGATTCTTCATCAGCTCGAGAATCTGAGCCTGAATCGTAACGTCCAAAGCAGTTGTCGCTTCATCTGCGATCAACAATTTCGGCTCACAACTCAGGCCAATTGCAATCATCACTCGTTGACGTTGCCCACCACTCAACTGGTGCGGATGATCACCAAGTCGACGTCTCGAATCAGCAATCCCGACCATCTCTAGCAGTTCGGCCGCTCGATTCTCAGCAGCCACACCCGACAATCCCAGGTGAACTCCCAATGGTTCGGTAATCTGCCGACCAATAGTCAAAACAGGGTTTAGTGATGACATCGGCTCTTGGAAAATCATTCCAATACCAGCCCCACGAACCGACTGCATCTCCTTGTTAGAGATTTTTAGCAGATCGACACCTTCAAACAGAACTTCCCCACTTTCGATCACCCCGGGTGGATTCGGCACCAACCGCATAATCGACAGTGCACTTACGCTCTTGCCGCAACCGCTCTCACCAACGAGTCCCAACGTCTCACCATGATTAACGTCAAATGAAATACCGTTCACAGCGGGAATTTTTCCCTGTGGCGTAATAAACGATGTTCGGAGATCCCGCACTTGCAGCAGAGGAGATGTGTTGGTTGGTGTATCGGTAGTCATATATTTAGCGCGCTTGTGGCGCACCATCCTACATCGTGCCCACATGAACCGGACACGTATTACAGACTACGAAAAAACCACTAAGCGACTCACATGCTCACGAACTAAGAAGCACAAGTATGTGGAACGATATGTTCTCAAAGTCTCAAGAAGTGGTTAAGGGCCGCGATGCAGACACCTGCGATCAACGTAAAAATGCACGCCTTGCCAAGACCAGATTGCAATGCACTACCAAATCACGCCAACTACGTCTGGAGCAAACGCGCTCTATCGTCCGTGTCTTACTACACGTCTGCGACGAATAATTTTCTTCGTCTTCCCGGTACCAGAACTGGTGCCAGTAGTAGTAGCACTCGATTTTGGCTCACTGTCGGACGGATTCGAATATCTCTCTAGAATCTGCTGCACAGAACCGATTCGAGCTGAAATCAGTTGTTGAGTATTCTTCACCATACCTTGGCGAGCCTTCAAATTCGCGGAAACCGTCTCGAGTCGTTCCCGTTGGTACCCGAAATCCTGTTCAAGTTCATCCAAACGAGGTGCAAGGGCACTTGAACCCGAAGTCTGGGCAACTGCTCCCCCAGACTGCCGCATCGATTGCTCACGCCCAGTCAGATACACAACCTGTCTGGTGGCAATCTCTACTTCTGAGCGAAGTTTTTCTATCTCTAGAAGATAGTCTTTGACTTGGCGCGCCATATCAGCAACACGAGTCGACTTCCCATTCGAATCGGTTTCACCAATTCGACCGAGAATCTCATCGATTCGGGGATCACGCATGGGTATTGGTTTCCAGATGTTCGCACTAAAAATTATGAGACCCAATGATCCATTGAGCCATCTTCACTACTAGACCATGTCACGAATGCCCGTCAGCAGGCTAGGAGTAACACCCCATTTCGAATGTTGGTGTGCACAGTCACATCCCTGCCAATATCGAGACAACATCAAAGGTATCGACAGAGTTATAACCAGGCTCGCCTACTTGGCTCTCCCGCGTAGGACTATAGAACTACCTTTCAATTTGCACTTCAGAGTCATGCTGCTTCAACCTTAAACGAATGAGCGATTCTCAAAACAGCCATAAAACCGTCCTGCCGGCCATCAACCCAGAATGGGCATGGCTGGAGGTCTTGCCTGTTTCGGCGTTGATAATTTCTGCCAACCGAACCGTTCTGGCTCTCAATTCTGCTGCTGAAGATGAGTTCGGCTACTCAAGCGATGAACTAGTCGGAAAAACGGCTGATTTCTTGGTTCCGGCATACGTCTGGCCTCCGGCGCCGGGCGGTCTGACGCTCAACCTTGCGGCCGAAACCGCTTCCGGAGCGATAAGCCCGGTCGACGTATTTCTTGGACCAGCAAACCTCAATGGTCAAGACGCGTACCTTGCAATGGTAGAAAGCATTGAATACGAATCTGAGGACGCTGAACAAGAAACAAACTCGGCAGTACGCGAGCTACTCACCGACATCGGGCGAATCGTAAGTTCATCTCTCGATATTCAATCCGTCTGTGAACAATTCTCTATGGCTGTAATGAGATCAGTTCCTACCGAACGGGTCGCGATCTGCGCATCGCATGACGGATCAAACAGCTATCACATCATCAATGCGGTTCCATCGATATCGAATGATTCTCACGCGATCCTAAATTTCAAGGCAGATGCTCTTCTCGACGCATTTGAAACACACGCTCCGGTTCTAGTTGCCACCAATGAAATGGAAGAGATCGTCTCAGGGGATCTTGCATCACTCGGATGGAAGGCTTCTAACACTGAAGCAATCGTAATCGTCCCGCTCATGGCAGGGTCGACCCGAGTTGGAGCACTTATACTCGCTAGTTCTCGTTCCGATGCATTCTCATACGATGATATGGATCTACTTGGGCAAGTGGCAGGCCAAGTAGCAGGAGCCATTTACAACCTACAACTGCACGCCGATCTGCAACGAGAATCCGATGAACGACAACTTCTCGCCAGCGTCGCCCGCGAAGCCAGTTCAGTAGTCGAATTCTCTTCGGCAATCGGCCCGATCGCAGAAGAGCTATCTCAACGTCTCGACTTCGACTCGCTCGAGATTGCGTCGATCGACCGATCCGTAACCGGCGGCGCAATGCGCCTCTCATGGAATCGCGAAGACAAATTTCACCCTGTAAGTGAACGCTTCGCATATTCGGGATCAATCGAAGAAAGCGTCGCCCTCGAAATGCTCCCGCTTGTAGCAGCAGGGAAAGACCTAGAAATACTGAAGAAGCACTACTCCTCAACTCAGCTTGAATCCGCCCGATGGGGATCGCTAATAACCGTGCCCATGACAATGCTCAGCCAAGTTGTTGGAACGCTAACTGTGCGCTCAGAGTCCGATCAGGGGTTCCCTATCGCAGACGTTGAAATGCTCACAAGAGTCGCAAATCAACTCGCCGGTGCGGTTCAGTCAGCACGAATGTATGGACGACAGCAAAAAGAAGCCGAAATCAAACGATCCCTAGCTGCGATCTCTGTCGCAGTCAGTGAAGACCTCGAACTACAGCGAGTCTTCCAACGCGTATCCGATGAACTAGCCGTACTAGTGAAATACGACCATCTCACCCTGTCGAGCGCTCAACAAGGCGATGAGCAACAGTGGCAAGCGTTCTCCATCGGAACCGAATTAGACGCCCAAGAGCGGATAACTTATAAACTTGAACAAACCGACATGTGGTCAGGACGATCGCTCGGTGCTCGACCGAAAGGTAAACTCGGCGCCGCCATGAAAACTGCCGGACTGAATTCGCTCATCGAGGTACCTCTCGGCACACAGGCATCCGGACACATCGGATTCCTCACGATGATGAACAAAGCGGAGAACGCCTACAGCGATAACGACCTCAGTTTGGTAGCCCAAGTCGCCGCACAGGTCACTCCAGCCATTCAAAACGCTATGTCGCATGAACAGGCACTCGAACTCGCTGAATCACGAGAGAAACAATCTCTTCTCGAAGCAAAGAGCATAGAACTTCAACGAGTCAACGAAGCCAAAAGCTCATTTCTAGCGATGGTCTCGCATGAGCTCCGTACTCCACTCACGTCTATATCCGCCTACACCGACCTGCTTGAGCGAAATCGCACCGGAAATCTCACAGAAAAGCAGGTACGCCAACTTGGAGTCGTAGGACGAAATTCAGCGCACCTGAGCCGACTCATCTCTGATCTACTCGATATCTCAAAAATTGAAAACCCAGAATTCACGCTCACGAAAGCAAAATTCGACGTCAGCGAGATCATGCTCGAACTTGTCGAGAGTCTTGAACCACTAGCAAAGGCAAAAGAGCAACAGATTACGGTAGAACTTATCAACGAAATCGATCTTGTAGCCGACAAGCAAAAAGTGACACAAGTCATCTCAAATTTGATAGAAAATGCCATTAAATACTCACCTACGGGAGCTAAAATTTCAGTTGAAACCTCACTGAATGGCACTGATGCTGAAATCGTTATCACCGATTCCGGTTACGGAATATCATTAGCCGATCAGGAACAAATATTCGAAGCATTCTTCAGGTCAAGAACCGAGGAGAACTGGGAAGTCCCAGGCACAGGGCTTGGACTCGCACTCGTCAAGCGCATCATTTCAATGCACGGCGGTAGCGTCACGCTAAAAAGCGAAATCGGAGTCGGATCCAGCTTCAAAATCATCCTTCCGATACTCACAACTAACGCAACTGAAGGTGGAGCAAGTGCACCAATCGATCCAGATAAAAACACGGAAGAAGATCTTGCTGAAGCCGCGTTCCTAGCCCGACGAAAAGAAATGGCCGAGCAAACAGAACAAGAATCGGCAGCGCGAACATCTGAAGATGAAGCTGGGTCAGAAGTTAAAGCCAACACCGCCGCTTAACACTATTACCGCCGCACTCTCAAAAAAACCTATAAACACCAAGACTTCACACTCGGCGGCAAACCCAAAAATCGCTTATCCTAGATAGCCGTATTCCCGGGTCGTTCAATGGTAGGACAGGGGCCTTTGAAGCCTCTAATCCAGGTTCGAGCCCTGGCCCGGGAGCCAACACGCAAATAATCTATCCCAAAACAAAATAAGCCCCCGGCAAATGCCGGGGGCTTATTTTGTTTATGTACCAAGTTGAACCCGAGGGTTCGTCATACACCAAAACTAAACGCCCTTATGGCCAGTCAGTGTTACTTTCAAGCCAGCATCAGCAGCCATCGACCATGGAGTTTCAACAACCCAGTGTCCAGGCTCCTTCTCAACCAGCGGCGGGCGCTCATTGGCCCATTTGTGGTTAGGGTCAACTTCCATAGGTGTTCGAGTCATGAACACATCGCCTGGCGGCGGGTTGATCGGCGAAACAACTTCACCAGGAAGTAAGAACTCTTCTCGATGAATGTCTGGGTGCGATGGTAAGGCCGCAGAAACCAAAGCATTTGTGTATATGTGCATCGGGTTGTTGAAGATAGCCTCAGTTTCACCAGACTCCTGGACAACACCCAAGTACATGACCGCCATATCGTGGCACATGTATCGAACAGTCGCCAAGTTGTGAGCCACCAGCAAGTACGCCAAGCCATGCTCTTCCTGCAGGTCAACCAACAGGTTCATGATCTGAGCACGAATCGAAACGTCCAACGCCGAAACAGGTTCATCCAACGCAATAACCTTAGGGTTCAATGCCAGCGCACGAGCAATCCCAATTCGCTGTCGCTGACCACCAGAGAACTCGTGAGGATACAGGTTAGCCTGATATGGGTTCAAACCAGTCTCGCTAAGCAGGTCACCAACACGAGTCGCTATCTGACCCTTTGTCATCGTAGTAGCGATCTCGAGGGGTTCACCGACAATTGAGCGTACACGCATACGTGGATTTAGCGAGGACCATGGATCTTGGAATACCGCCTGTACAGAACGTCGAAACTCAGTTCTACCCGCTTTCGACATTGTCGTTACATCTTCGCCTTCATAGTAGATATGACCACTAGTCGGCGTTTCAAGACCCAACAATAGCTTCAGAGTGGTCGTCTTACCACAGCCCGACTCACCAACAAGACCAAACGTCTTGTTGCGCTCAATGTCAAAGCTGACGTCGTCGACAGCCTTCAGGTAAATCTTGTCGCCGAAGCCCATGAAGCCTCCGCCAACCTGATACCACTTGCGAAGATTTCTAATAGAAATTATCGCATCCGCACTGGGGTTAACACCCGGTGCGCCTGGAATTGAAGTGCTTGCAGCTGTTGTCATGTGTCGTTACCGGTTCTCGTGGTTCGTTGAAATTCAGAAATTGCCGATTAGTCTTCGTCTTCGGCAGGCATCATGTGAGCGTACTTGTCATAATCAGCAACCGAACTTTTCGAAAGCTGAACCCAATGATTAGGTTTAACCTCAAGCAGCGGTGGGCGGCGTGCAGCATCCTCTGCTGTGAAGGTTAGGGTTGATCGCGGTGCGAAAGCATCACCAGGTGGAAGGTTGTACAGCAACGGTGGCTGACCCTCAATCTGAGGCAATCGCCCCGTCTTCTCCTCCAGCTTCGGTACGGAACTGATCAAAGCCTTGGTGTACTCGTGCAGAGGTTCATTGAAAATGGTGCGCACATCAGCCTCTTCAACAATTCGACCAGCGTACATAACCGCAACACGGTCACACATCTTCGCAACGATTCCGAAGTCATGAGTGATGAAAATAATTCCAACACCCTCTTCCTGCTGAATCTGTCGCAGAAGTCGCAGGTAAGCCGCCTGAATCGTCACGTCGAGTGAAGTAGTCGGCTCGTCGGCAATAATTACTACCGGCGCTGATGAAATTCCAATAGCTCCAACGACACGCTGTCGCATGCCACCAGAAAGCTGGTGAGGATAATCCTTAGCTCGTGACTCAGGAGCTGGAATTCTGACTTTACGAAGCGAGTCCACAATTTTGTCCCAAAGTGCCTCACCTTTAAGGCCTTGATGAATCTTAATCGCCTCACCAACCTGATTTTCAATACTGAAAACAGGGTTGAGGGCCTGCATCGGATCCTGAAGAATTATGGAGATTTCACCCCCACGAACCGACGTCATATCATGTTCGGAAAGATCGAGTAGGTTGCGACCACCAAGAACCACTTCGCCTCCAACAATCTTCCCAGGAGGTGAAGGTACAAGCCTCATCAGAGACAGGGCGGTAACCGACTTACCTGACCCCGACTCGCCAACAATTCCGAGTGTTTCTCCACGCTTCACGTGGTAAGTCACTCCGTCGACAGCCTTCACCGTTCCCCAACGAGTAGTGAAGTGTGTTTGGAGATTTTTTACATCCAGGACTACCTCTTCGCTCACAGCACTAGTGCCGAAGCCGTCGGTGTCGACACTCGCAGTTGCAGAGGAAATTAATTCTTTCTCTTCAACTGCTGAGTCGGTGGATTCTGCCATTCTGAGTCCCCTGTACTAGTCGTCACGCTCTCCGAGCATCCTGCGCGGCATTCAAGTTTAACAACTCGTATTCAATTTACAAATAAAACCCGGCGGATCAAACATTGAACCATCGGAAGTGACCGGCACGATACCAAACTTTACAGGTAAACGCTACTGGTCAACAATCGCTAACGTCACCTAAATTCCGAGATCGGTTTCCAACTCATCTAGAGCACCATCTATAGCATTCACAATGAAGTCGATCTCATCCTTATTGATTGAGAGCGGTGGACATATCGAAATTACATCCGCTGCCCTGAAGCTAACAATGTTCCTGTCGAACAACATCTTTGGCAATTTCTTCGCCAACCCAGCCGATGCTGGGAACGGCGTTTTGGTATCGCGGTCAGCCACCAATTCAACTGCTGCAAGCAAGCCTAAACCACCACGAACGTCACCGACGCTCTTATGGCTGAACAAGCCATTAAGCTGTTCAAACAGATACGTGCCCATCCGTTTCGAGTTGCCCACAAGGTCTTCTCGTTCGAATATCTTCAAATTCGCTAGGGCAGCCGCAGCAGCGATAGGGTGACCACCGAACGTAATTAGATGCTTGAAAGTCTCGTTCGGACCACCCACAAAAGCATCGGCAATCTTCTTGGTTGCTATTGCAGCACCCAAAGGCGCATATCCACTGGTAATCGCCTTTGCAACACTCGTTATATCCGGCTGCACACCCCAGTTGGTAGGGGCGAACCACTCACCAGTCCGACCAAATCCAGTAATCACCTCGTCAGCTATCAACACAACGTTGTACTGATCCGCAATCTCACGTAATCGCTGCCAGTACTCGGCAGGCGGAACCTGAATACCAAACGCAGCCGAAATTGGTTCAGCGATCATCGCCGCGACAGTGTCGGCACCCTGATGCTTGATGACCTCTTCGAACTCGTTTGCGCACTTGATAGCAACATCAACCGGATCACCCGCATATGGCAACCGATAAGAATTCCAGTTCGTTACGTGGATCGCGCCCGGCATCAATGGACCCATCGGATCTGCGGCGGCATTACCGCCCAAACTCACAGCCATCGCCGTGCCACCGTGATATGAGTACCGACGACTAATCACTTTGAAAGCGCCAGCCTTGCCATTCAAAATTGAGTACTTCTTCGCCATCTTGACGGCGGTCTCGACAGCTTCAGAACCACCCGAAACGAAGAACGACCGAGCGCCATGATCCGGATACAACTCAGCCACCTTGCCGGCCAACTCGATCTGCGGAAGAGTTGCCCCGCCAGATGGAGCCGAATCAATCGCTGTCATCTGCGCATAAACAGCATCGGCAATCTCTTTACGGCCATATCCGGCAGACTTGTACCAAAGCCCGCCCATAGCGTCGAGGTATCGATGCCCATCGGCAGTCTCAACCCAAACTCCTTCACCTTTGACGTAAATCCTAAGGTTCCCGCGCCAGTCGTTAGTCTGTGCAGCATGCATGAACATGTGATCCCCAGCTATCTGCTGGAGCTCTTCGATCCGTTCACCGCTGAAGGTTTCTGGGTCTATGGTCGACGTCATCAGGGTCTCCGTTACGCGACATGTGAATTGGGCAATTTTTTGCTCGGCGTTCAATCCGCAACCAATTCTATGGCTCGAATTCCCACTGGTCTATCTCTTTCACTTACTCGGGCAGCAAATTACCAGTGCTATACTCCAAATATGATGAAAATCCGATTCTCAGCGGTCCAATTCTGTAGTTGTAATAGCGATACCCTGCTCAGGGATGAGTGAACTATGCCTGCGATTTTTCCAGACACATCGCAAACCCCTGTTCACATCGCCGATTCAGGGGTTTTTTATTGCCGGATTACTAACGCAAATACCAAATTTAACGGATGCCAGCCTAAGGCTCTCGAAGTGCTGCAGACGAAACGCTAAATACCGATCCGCAGAAGGCACCACCAATGGCTCTGACCGAACAACGATTTTCTGAGGCAGAACTCGACAAAATAAACGAAATACTCGAATCAGGACCGACCGAAAATATCCTGAAATGGGTCGATATCACGTTCGGCAATAAAGCAGCCCAAATGTCGAGCTTTGGACTCGAAGACCAAGTGCTCTTTCACATTTATTGGGGCGTCAACTCAAAGGCACGCCTAATGACACTCGACACTCTTCGCCTCCCAACCGAGACCTATTCCCTATTCGACCAAACCAAACTCCGCTACGGAGTCGATGTCGAATTTTTCTATCCGAACATGGATACCGTTGCCGAAATGGTCAAGGAAAATGGCAATAACCTCTTCTACAAGGGACGCTCTAACCGCGAATTCTGCTGCGGAGTCCGCAAAGTCGAACCACTCGCCAGAGCACTCTCGGGGCTAGGCGCCTGGGTAACCGGTCTCAGGCGCGATCAAGGAATGGAGCGCGGTTCGATAAACATCGTCGAATGGGATGAGGCACACTCTAACTACAAGATCAACCCGCTTGCCAAGTGGACTTTCGAGCAAGTCCAAGCATTCGTTAGAGAGAACGAAATTCCCTATAACGAACTCCACGACAACGGTTACCCGTCTCTCGGCTGCGCCCCTTGCACTCGAGCCATCAAACCCGGCGAAGACATCCGAGCAGGACGATGGTGGTGGGAAGCCGATCCCAATGCCAAAGAGTGCGGCATCCACACAGTCGCCCCACTTAAATCTTGAGTTTGATAAAGACTAGGCGGATCTAAGTCGCGTGCAACGCGGCGGCTACTGCTGTAAGCGCAATGCCAGCAATAAACATAGCAATGGCAGTTACTAAAATTAGACTTACCAATAAATAAGGTTTCATGGCATTTGTTCCTTACTATGATCGATCTGTGTGGCTAAGAATCCACCGGTAATTGCCAGATTCGCCGATATTTGCGAACGTCGTTAGACCAAATTCACTACCACACTCCGTTTGTAATAAACCACACCCACCTGAACTTCTGTTCTGATACTGCGTGGACTCGATATCAAATAATTAACCAAATATTCAAGATTAATTCATGAAAATCTGTCTGAATTTCGCGAAGATTTCGTGAAACCGTTCGACGATTTCATTGGCATACGACTGAAAATTCAGATGAGATCGGTCGCTGCACTCCTCAGTGAACTGAAAGACTGATGTCTATCGTCCTCAATGCGCTATTCTCCCTTTTCCGTGATTCCAAGCAATTCCGTATGAATCAGTCGAACTAAATACCAGACCCTCACCAGACCTTAGGATCAAAAATAAATGCACGGCATCGAAACACTTAAAACACGAATACAAAGTGGCAAGAAAATCGTCGGTGCGTCAGTGCGAATGTGGGCTTCCCAAGCTGATATTGACCACACGCTGTCTCTTGGAAAGTATGATTTTTTGGCCGTCGACGCTCAGCACAGCCCATTCAACGAAGAGAAACTTGCGAATATCTGTCAAATCGCCAACGGCATCGGAGTCCCGATTCAATTACGTATCAAGCACACGCAATTCACTTTCCTAATCGGAAACATGCTCGATCTTGGTCCATCGCTGATCGAAGTTCCACAGGTCGAAAATTTAAGAACCGTGAAGGATGCCGTCGACAATTTTTACTACCCACAAAAAGGCCGGCAAAGTTGGGGGCCTTCGAGAAGTCCGCAAATCGCTCAATATCCTGATCGTCTTGACTACGCCGAATGGTGGAATTCGCATGGAGTCTTGTGGATGCAGCTCGAATCAATAGCCGGTGTAATACAAGCTCGGGATATGGCCGATGCGGGTGCTGACGTACTTTCATGGGGACCCAACGATCTAGCGTTCAACCGCGAAGCCAATACCGACCACTTCTTAAAAACTGATGACGACTGCATCGAGTATGTCTTAGAAGCGCTAAAACGGACCCCAGCGACGCTCTGCCTTCGGACATATGACCAGCGACAGATGGATCGCTACGAGCAAATGGGCGCAACCATGTTCCTCGACGAAAGCAACCTATTTGTAGCACCGAACTGATCTTCCAGAACCGATGTCCCGCAAACCTAGTCAACAACTCGTCATCAAGGAGCAGGTTAAGTTGAGAGTGAACAGAACTCTGACCACCCTGCAACTCTCCTCAACCTAAATCAAATTGTCCTCGATATAGTCCCAATCGAACTCGAATCCTAGCCCATCACCCTGAGGCAACAATACATTTCCATCAGCATCCATCGGATCACACGCCGTTTTCAAATACAGTGGAGTCTGATCGTAATCACCCAGTGGATGATCCGACGGATACAACAGCCCTCGCTCGAAAAACTCGCACGTCTCTTGAGCCGTAGCACCCAGAATCGCAGCGTTCCCGAACCCGCCGACATGCATCTCGCACGGCAACCCGAACGACTCATACATGTCAACCGCCTTTTTACACGCGGTTAAAC
>JABMNN010000134.1 GCA_013204545.1 Chloroflexota bacterium
CCCCCCCCCCCCCCCAAAACGCACATATGAGGCGTGAGCACTTGTCACTACAGGTACATAAAAAAACAAGCTGTACCAAAGTGCTAGAAGAGCTCAACCTGATGACAGAGACTGGATGTAATAGACCAGACTTGCTGTCAATGTCCCCACTACGGATGTTCAGGTGATGTCGAGTACTTCTTGCTGTATCTAACTGTTAGTTGTCAGGTATGTGCGACGACGTAAGCATCAGTAAATTTTGCAGTTCTGATAGACGTTTACTGAACAATCCCGAACGCGACAAGGCCGCTCTAAAAGAACGGCCTTGAAAGCATTGGTTTTTGTAAAGCGGGTGGCTATTCTGCCACTACACACACTGCGCCAACAGCAGGGTCACCTGAAAACCTAGATGTGTAGGTAAAGCAACCTATCTTAGTGAATGTGTGTTCAAAACTGGGAAGTACTTTATCGAACGGTCCTTTGTGTAGGTCCCCTGAATCCCACTCTTCGTCTTGGCCGGGGTCAGATGTCGAGCTGCTGGCTGATCGACGATCATGACCCCAACGGACTGTCGATCCAACCGCAATCTTTATAATGGCGGGCTCGAATTGAACGCCGTCGATACCTTTGGCAGGAATATTTACGTCGATCACACCCGTTAGAGCCGGCCCATCAGGAACTTCAACTTCAAAAGCTGCACCTTGAACTCTTTCGCTCGATCCACTACCTTCTGCGAAAATTCCTTGCTCGGCCTGAGCAGTAGCCTCTGCCGCACGCTTATTGTTAGCAAGTTCAGCCGCACTACCTGAGCCGTTCTCTACTGAGAGGGCAGCATCAGGATCACCACCTGCGTCAATAACTGCTTGACGGGTAGCTTGAACATTATCTTCTTTGTTCTGTGCCTGAGAGGTCTGAACGATTTCCACTGTCGTGGGACCGCTCGAGCAAGCGGCCATAATGGTGGTCAAAGCCAGCGCGCCGGCAACAACCAGAATCACACGAGTACGTATCGACATTTATGTCCCCCGAAAACGAAGCGCATTTTAATGCGCAGGGTAAGGGTGTTTCAGTTCAGTTGTTGTTGATTTATGCATCAAAGCTATGAACCGGTTAATTCAATCTGGCGGAAGGATATCACGCAGTATTGGATAGGCGGGAATAATTTTCTGTACATCCGAGTCATTATTCGCGATCAACGCTGACTTAGGTAAATATCCGACGATATTTGAGAACAATCAGTCCAGAAACCACCGCAATTCCGGCAGCCACGAAATACGAGAAACGGTACGCCTCGACAAATGAACTGCCGTTCGAAGACTGTTGCCAATTCAGCAAAGAAGTCATTAGAGCTATCGAAAGCACTGTTCCGATGGTTTGTGAAACAGTCAAGGCTGCGGAGGTTGATCCAGTGTGCTCGCCCGGAGTACCACGCAACGTAAGAGCGTAGACGGCTGCTTGGTGCATTCCAAACCCGAGCCCCAGTACCGCAATTCCGATAACCACTGTAGACATGGATGGAGATGCTCCTGCTGAGCCCACCAAGAAGAGCCCTGTCGCGGTGATTATTGTTCCAATGAACGTAATCGGTCTGTCGCCCGCGCGATCTGCTAACCAACCGGCTATCCCTGATCCCGCAAAATTCATTCCAGCCATAAGCGCTAGTAATGCCCCCAGAGTTAAGCCACTGCGCCCCATCACGTCGGCAACGTAGAACGGGAACAAGAACCACATTACGAACGAAGCTACAGTCAGGAGCAGATTTGAAGCGGTGCCAGACTTAAAGCCAGAAAACGAAGTCAGCCCAGCCGGGAAGATAGTGAATCGACCGCTTCGCTTGCCATATGCGAATACGAAACTCAGAGTTACGGTCGCTGCGAAAAGTACTAACGGAAGTGGAGTCAGCCACCCCTCGACGCGTGCGAACGACAATGCCACGACGAACGTAAACAGCGTGGCGAACAGAACGATCGACCCTGGAAGGTCGAATCGGTGGTTGGCTCGGCCAGGCAGCGCTTTAGCAAGATCACCGCTGAGCCAGATTAGTGATCCCAACAACAGGGTTATTCCGATAGGGATACGTGCCCAAAAGATAGCTTGCCAGCCGATTTCCTGACCCAGAAAACCTCCGCCAAGAGTACCCGTAAATGTACCGAGTCCCATCGCTCCAAGTGTTACGCCAAGGGCTGCTCCCCTGCGACTCGATCCAAATGCGCGTGCTACTAGAGCAGGTGCAAGGGTAAATAAGATCGCCACACCGATTCCCTGAGGGATGCGCAGAGCGACGATAGGTGTCAGAGAGTCCTGTAGTGATATGAAGCCCACTGAGACCGTGTACAACACGATACCGGCAATCAATGGCCATTTTATCCCGAACTTATCCGCTATCCCTCCAGCCACGAATCCGGTACCGCTGCGTGCTCCGTGGTACATGATGATTATTAGTTGGACACTTATCAGTGTTTCTCCCAAGTCTGATCGGAAGCGTGGAAGGTTCACGTTAATCGAAAAATCTAGGGCACCGAGAAACAGGGCTCCACTTCCTACCGCAATTGCGAGAAGCTGGGCGAAGCGAGTCAGTTGCAGATCTGGTACGTGATTCGTACTAAGGAGATGCGATTTCGATTTAGGGCTTGTGATGACTAGAGTCCGTAACCAACTGCTCGAGCCAACGATAGCTCTGCATATTTGACTATTAAAATCATGGTGACTTCCGAACTATATCGAGTAGCTGCCAAATCAATCATCAGTCCGCAAAACCCCAAAGGCGATTTGTTCTGGTTAATTATCTCATTTATGCAGTAGCAACCCCTTGATTGCCGCACCGGTTTTATGAAATGTATGCACATATGAGTCGACGCTGTATATTTCGCGGGTACAAAAACTAAGAATATTTGACATAGAAACTCCAATAAGCAGCATCACCCTGCACGGAAAGCACAAGAACTAACAATGGGACACACCGTTATCTATTACGGCGAGCACGGCGGTGCGAGAACTATCCGCGCTCTTGAACTAGCACCCGGCGATCTCGATTGGGGAGTCGTGAGCCCTGATGCCCCGGAATCAGAGCAAACGGAGGCACTAGCCGATGCCGTGGCTGTAATTACGAACGGTCTCTCAATTACTACCGATATGCTTTCGAAGATGCCCAAGATGAAGCTTCTTCAAGTGATGAGTGCAGGATTCGATCGACTCGATGTGCCTGCAGTACGCGAGATGGGTATCGAAGTCTGTAACAACTCGCCTGCCATCGCCCGATCAGTCGCTGAGCATGCTATTGGCATGATGATGATGGTCTACAAACGTCTTCCTCAGGGCATCGATGGCGTGAAAGATGGCACATGGCAGAAGCCTGCGAAATCTGGTGATTACGGCAAAGTATTCGAGATATCTGGCCGAACAGTGGGCATTGTCGGATTAGGAAATATCGGAACATGGGTCGCCAAGATGCTCAAGGGATTCGAAACCACAACTTTGTACGCAGACGTCAGGGAATTTTCTGCCGAGAAAGAGCGAGAACTCAACGTCACCAGAGTCTCGATGGACGAACTTCTTGATCGTTCAGACATCGTCACCGTGCATGTCCCTCTCTCTACTTCAACAACTGGTCTGATGGGGAGACGAGAGTTCGCCGCTATGAAGCCAGACGCTATTTTCATAAACACCTGCCGTGGACCAGTCCAAAACGAGGCTGAGTTGATCGAGGCTTTGAATGCAGGCGAGATCATGGGGGCAGGGCTCGATGTAACAGAGATAGAGCCGACTCCATTGGATAATCCACTATTGAAGATGGACAATGTTGTAGTCACACCGCATTTGGCAGGATCATCACAAGAACGTGTCGATCGTGCTCTTGAGTTTTCGTTTGAGAACGCTCGACGCGCTCTGAACGGCGAACCCCTACAGAATCCGGTTCAAGTGCTTGATTAGCACACCGGAATCAGCACCGATGCAAGCGCCTGCGGGATTATTGATCGACCTCGATGGAACAGTCCTTCCAGCGAACAATCGTCCTACGCAAAGAGTAATTCGAGCGATCGCTGAAGCATCACGAAAGATGCCAGTAGCGATTGCCTCAGGTCGCGTGCAAGATGACGTTTGCCATTTTGCTCGTCTTTTTGGCCTCACCACCCCGCAAGTATCTGACAACGGTGCGACGTTGATTGACCCGCTAACGGGGCGGGCGATAAATAGACACATACTGGACCGTGAGACAGCGGAAAACGTGATTTCTGAATTGCGCACTGCCTCGTCACGTGTCCTAGCTTGTGACGCAGGTCGATTCATCGACCACCCCGACAAAATTACCGACTGGCAAATCACTATTGTCATGGCAAAATTTGAGAACGAAATGGAAGCACGCGAGTGGGCTGGCCGATTTCCGACAGACAAAGTTAGTTCGTATGCAACAATCGACAATCTAGGGCAGTGGTATCTCGATTGCACCGGCGCTGGTGTCGATAAAGGGACGGGTGCTCGAGATTTCTCTAGAGCAGTCGGAATCGATCCATCAGAACTTATGGTGATAGGTGATGGCTGGAACGATCTTCCGATGTTTCGTATCGCTGGCACCCGAATTGCCATGCAAGGTGCACCACAAGAAATGCTTGAACTGGCGTCCGCGGTGGTTCCAAATATCGAACATGACGGCGCCGCGCTGGCTATCGAAAAGTACGTTCTAAACAAGTAACGGGCGAACGCCTAAGTAACGTCGAGTTCCTCGTCGCCCTTAACATCGATGTCATAGAGCATCTCGACGTCATCATCCACAAATTCGGGCCCGTTATCGCTGTCTCCAGCTTGGCGGAACGCGCGTACACCCGCAGCTAGCCCAACTTGCCATGCCTTGGTTTCGCGACGCAGTGCTGTGCGGAACCGGCTACCGTACTCGCCGACTTTGCGGTACTTCTTCTGCCGACGTCGAACCAGAGTATTCGTATTCTTTACAGTCAAATCAGACAACTCTCGCATCAATGAACGTTTGAGAAGCCGAGCTGCTTCGCGGGGTGAACTATGTGCACCCGACTCTGGCTCAGGCACGATTCCGTCGACAAATTCCATTTCGACGCAGTCGACAGATGTCAGCTTCAAAGCTCGTGCAATGTCCGACGCCTTGCTTGGGTCGCTCATTTCCGATTGCGCACCACGTTCCGGTGCGATAGGAGTGTAGATAGCGTTTTCGAGCATTAGAACCCGGTCAGCCAGTCCGAACGCGAGAGCTGCCTCTGAGCCACCTTCACCGATGAGAATCGACAGCGTTGGCGTTTTCACTCGACCCATCTGGTCGATCATTCTTGCAACTGCTCCAGCTAGACCTCGCTGTTCCATGTCTATACCCAGCCGAGGGCCGGGTGAATCCACGATAGTAATGACTGGGATTTTGAACGTCTCGGCGAGAATCACACCACGTCGTGCTTTCCGGAATCCGCCCGGCGTAATTTCACCCATTCTTGGCGCTGAAGGATCAACGTCTGAATCAAGCGGCAATGTGGATTTCTGTTGAGCGACGATCATTACGCTCTGCCCACCGAGTCGAGCCAAACCGATGATTACCGATTCGTCGTCGGTGAAAACACGATCACCATGAAGTTCGAAGAAATTGGCGAATACGTTGTCTATATAGAATCTGGCACGTGGCCGATCCGGACGACGCGCCAGCTTGACCATCTCCCAAGCTTCGCGTGGTTGACTGGTTACGACTTCGAGTGCCAAGCGTCTGGATGATGTGAGACGGAATTCTGGAGAGATGATATCCAGCACTGAGGCCAGTTCGTGCTTCAGATGATCTCGCTCAATAATTGCATCGACATGCCCACGTTCCAGATACGCCTCTGCGGTGTGTTCTGTGTCGACTCGTTTGCCGTCGATCTCGCGAAGGTCACCTAACGGCGAAAATCCAATATGCGAACCGGGCTCTGCGAAAATAATATCGGCCATCGAAGCAAAGCTCCCGAGAACCTGCCCTGTCGATGGATTGCTCAGCGCAACAATAAATGCCTGACCTTTGTCCTTCAACGCCCTCGCAGCAAGCGTTGTCTTCGCCATCTGCATCAACGACAGAACACCCTCTTGGATGCGCGCACCGCCGGAAGTCACCATAGCCACACACGGCATTTTCCTACGTGCAGCAAGTTCAAGCGCAAGGGTAACCTTCTCACCCACAACCACGCCCATCGACCCACCCAAAAAGCTCGAATCGAGCACGATCACAACAACGGGTGTGCCGCCGATAGAACATGTGCCCGTTACCGCAGCCTCGGATAATCCGGTGCTAGATTGATCTTGAAGCAGCCGAACTCTATACGAAATTCGAGGAGAGAACTCAAGAGGATCAAGAGATTGAATCCACTTGCTGGTCTCTTTGAAACTACCTTCATCCGCAATAGCAGCAATTCGGCGTCGAGCAGAGATCGTGTAGTGATACCCACAAGTAGGGCAGACCCTAAGCCGACGGTACTTCGTCGAGTTGGAAAGATCCGCACCGCAGGAAAGACACGCTTTGCGCGGACTCTCAAGATCGAGGGAGTCGTGTTCATCCGTTAGCTTCGCAAGTGCTTCATCTTTTTGCGACTGCTCATCTGGAAATAGTGGAGTTATATCTGCCACGGTAGTGAACTCGGCTGCTGGCGCTGGTACGAAACTGAATAGTTCAGAACGCTTCTATCTATTCTAAGCGCGAACCCACCCGCCGAACCGAACTTCACCACCTGATAGCGGTTGCTGTTCGAATTCTTCAGAGATGGGCGCACTTCGGGCCGAACCCTACATAACCGGCCGCGGTTTACCCGGTTCGCCAGCACCAACCACGCCTTCGTCTTCGAGTTCGTCCATGAGACGTGCCGCCCGTGGATAGCCGATCCGCAATCGACGTTGTAACAGCGATACTGATAGCGTTTTCTGCGATTGCGAGAGACCGACCGCCTGATCAAACAACGAATCACCATCCGTAGCGCTCGATGATGTACCGCCCTCTGCTCCTGCATCATCGAACGAAACGACAAGTTCAGGCAGCGGTGGTCCGCCCATGTTCTGCCATGACGTTACAACCCCTTCGATCTCTTGATCACTCAGGAACGCACCCTGAACACGCGAAGGCTTAGGCTTGTCGATTGGCATGTAGAGCATATCCCCACGACCCAGCAGCTTTTCGGCGCCGACTGAGTCGAGAATAGTTCGCGAGTCGATCTGCGACATCACCGCAAATGAAATTCGGCTTGGGAAGTTAGCCTTAATCAAACCTGTCACCACATCAACCGACGGACGCTGAGTCGCCACAACCAAATGCACTCCGGTCGCTCGACCCAACTGAGCCAAGCGCACAAGCAGCCGTTCCACATCACCAGCGGACGTCAACATAAGGTCGGCAAGTTCATCAATGAGTATGACCAGATAAGGCATCCTCTGATCCATCTTCTCGTTGTACGAGGCAATGTTCTTCACACCGGCCTGTTCGAGTTGACGGAAGCGCCCCATCATTTCGTCTACAAGTGATCGGAGAACAATCACAGCCCGATCGGCTTCAACTATTACCGGATGGTAGAGATGAGGAATGCCCTGATATGGCGTGAGTTCGACTCGCTTGGGATCGATCATAATCAACCGCAATTCGAGCGGAGTCTTGGTCAAAATTAACCCGGTGATGATCGCGTTCATGCACACACTCTTGCCAGATCCAGTTGATCCGGCGACCAGCGTGTGAGGCATTCGAGAAAGATCGGCCATTACAGGCTCGCCACCGCTCCCAAGTCCCAACGGAACCGGCAGAGCTGCGACTTTGGAGAATGTCCGCCAATCATCAGTATCCATTACCGAACGTAGCGTCACCTGAGTCGGGTGTGCGTTCGGCACTTCAATACCAACCAACGATTTGCCTGGAACTGGTGCTTCAAATCTTAGATTCGGCGACGCGAGTGCCAGCGCAATGTCTTTTTCACGATTTAGAATCGTGTCCACACGAACGCGCTGCCCACCGGTGTTTTCTTCCGAGCGACCCTTCCAGCCCGGGCTTAGACCGTACATCGTTACCGTCGGCCCCTGTCGAACCTGATCGACACTGACATCGATCCCGAACTGGCTTAGTGATTCCTCAACGCGTCGACTAGTGACTTCTATTTCCTCTGGTGTAATACCTCCCGGCTTGGCAATTACCAACATCTCGCTGCCAGGCACGTGCCACGGGTATCGATAAGCGGATGAGTAGTCAGGAGGTGATACCGAAACCTCTCCAGCGGCTTCTACCTCGGAAGGAGTCGGGTAAGCGACTGCCACCCGAATTGCCGGATCCTGCGGAAGTCGTTCTACAACTTTGGCAAGCTCTGATTCGATTGCTGGCTTGTTAACCTTGGGCGTACTGGTATCCGAAGTGCCGTCTACAAATGTTGGTGAATCTTCCGCATCCTGAATGGTAGCGAGGGCTACACCCTCGTTCTCTGCATCAATCTTTGCCTGAGCAGCGATATCTGCCTCGTATTCAGCAAGGTCGGCCTTCTGAAGTGCTTTCACCTGAGCACGTTCGTATCGCCAGTTCTCAAACTTGCCATACAGCGATCGCAACCCACCCGCAAAAACTGCGTACACAACAACAACAGCACCAAGCAGTTGAGATGCCGAGCGCTTTGCCACTCTCGGCGATGCAACAACAAATGCGATAAGAAGCAACGCTACTACACGAACCCATCCAATCGCATATTCCGTCAACGTAACGTCGAATCGGTCCCACTCAAAGGGAAGCCGCGAAATCGCTATTCCTACGTCACCGCCAAAAGTGTCCCCGCTGAACGCTGCCAAAGGGGCGTAGAACATTCCTAACCCACCTGAAATCGCCAACGCTAACGCAAGCGAAGAAAGAACCCGGCGCCACTGTTTAAACAACTGCGGCCGATTAAACATCATCAGGAAGAGAGCCGATACAAACCATAGCCCCAACGGAATGGCCGACCAACCGACCAACTTGCCCGTGTCGTCTTGAAAGAAGAAGTAGGCAACAGCGGCGATTGCCGCAATTGCTACTGCGAACCAGAGCTGTGCAGGGGCCGAAACCAAAATCCGACCAACAAACTTCGCCACTGAGCCGATGACTCGGGCAGCTTTAACGGCAACGTTTGAGCCGGATTTTTTTGGTTTCGATTTAGACGTCAATTGCAGATGTGATAATCAGTGGTCGCCGTTTTGTGCGGCGTCCCAAGAAGCTTCCAACAGTGGTACGCACAACATCTTCCAGTGCTCCCCACTCTATTGGCTTTTTCAAATGCTGGTCAAGTACCGGAGTCAGGGCATCCTCAGTTTCGCGTAATAAGCCTTCCGAATCCTCAGTGTGAACGAAACCAACTGAGACGATTTTTGGCCTGCCAACGAGCGCCCCACTTACAGAGTCGCGAGAAAAGGCCACGCTGACAACTCCGTTGTGCTGAAGCGCACGACGTTCGACAACTACGTTGCCAGATTCGTCCCACAAACCGAGTCCGTGGACGAAGATGTGACCAGCCTCAATTCGGTCGACAACTTCCCCAGAGTTAGCATCGAGCTCAAGCACGTCACCGTCAGTCAGAAGAAATGCATTTTCTTTTTTCACGCCAGTCGAAATCGCAAGATCTATGTGCGCCCTCAGCATTCGGTACTCGCCGTGAACCGGCACAAAGTATTTAGGCCGAGTCACGTTCAGCAACATGCGAAGCTCTTCTTTTCGTGCGTGTCCCGGTACGTGTGTGCGTGTCTGGTGATTTGTAATCACCTTCGCACCGAGGCGAACCAACTCGTTTATCGAATCGTTCACAGGAACTTCGTTACCAGGAATCGTGCTTGCCGACATGATGATCGTGTCATCGTCTTGAATCCGGATATCACGATGGTCGTTGCGCGACATTCTGACCAAACCTGATTGCGGTTCGCCTTGGCTTCCAGTTGTAAGAATCACCACTTTATTGCCAGGAAGACTATTTGCTTCTGCGGCTGTGATAATCAGATCACCCGGGATATCTAAGTGACCGAGCTCCCGCCCGATCTTCGTATTGTTGACCATGCTTCGGCCGACAATGCATAGTTTTCGACCGTGCTTAATAGTAGCGTCTGCAACAATTTGAATACGTGCAAGCTGTGAAGCAAAACTCGAAACGATAATTCGGGCTTCAGCGGCTCCAATAAGGCCAGGCAGATTCTCGACTACTTCGCGGTCTGAAGGCGAATAACCCTCTTCCTCCGCGTACGTCGAATCAGACATCAGTAGAAACGCACCATCCTGACAGATATCGCCCAGCACTCCAAGATCCGTTGGTGGTCCGATCACCGGAGCGTTGTCGAGCTTGAAATCACCCGTGTGAATCACCACACCAGCGGGAGTGTCGATTGCGATTCCCGTTGAATCTGGCACTGAGTGACAGACAGCGAACCACTCGACCTTTAAATTACCGATCTCATGCTGCTCACCCGGGATAATCACACGTAAATCGGCTTCTTCACGCATACGTGCCTGGCGCAACTTTTCGTGCAGCAAGGCTTCGGCCATCGCAGGCGCATAAACGGGTACGTTCACACGCTTCAGAAAGTGCGGAACAGCGCCGATGTGATCTTCGTGACCGTGAGTGATTAGTAACGCACGAACACGGTCGGAGTTTTCTTCCAGATAGTCCATGTCGGGAATAACGACGTCGATGCCGGGCATGTTCCACTCAGGGAACTGCACGCCTGCGTCTATCACGACAATATCGTCGACGGTTTCGAGAACCATCATGTTTTTGCCGATCTCACCGAGACCGCCAAGTGGTACGACGCGTATCCAAGCTGCATCGTTAGTGTTTTTTGCCATACGAATAAAATGATGCCAATCGTGAATTCTGGGGCACTGCGCGCGATCTACTTTGTTGGCTTTCAGTCAGCTAATTTTCGAACTGCGTTTTGCGATGCCTAGAATAATCTCGGTAGGCGATCTCCTTGTTTTTCTTCTTCTGTAGTTTCGTTCTTCAATAGAGGTTCAAATAGTTGTGCTTCAACACCTTGTGCGTCAGCGGTTTGGCTTGATGGCCGGTTATTTTCGCTTTTTTGTCTTCTTCTTCTAATTCTTAAGGTTATTGCGTTACCGATGCATTGGCTGATAGCCGAGCCCATTCCTCTAACGCTTCGGGAAGTCTGAGAACGTCTTTTTGAAGTTCTCGTTTAATCGCAGGGTTTCTGAGACCCGCAGCCGGATGATACAGCGGGAACAGAACACGACCTTCCCATTCAAGAATCTTGCCGTGGTCTTCTGAAATCTTACCGGTTGGATGGAACCGAAGCATTGAAACCCGACCCAGTGTAACTATTACTTTTGGATCAAGTAGCTGCATTTGTCGGTCTAAGTATGGACGACATGACGCGACTTCGTCAGGGAGCGGATCACGATTCTCCGGTGGTCGGCACTTCACCACATTGGTAATAAAAACGTCCTCACGAGAAAGCGGCACCTCAGCCAGTAGTTCGTCCAGCAACTTGCCCGAACGCCCCACAAACGGTAGCCCCTGTTGATCTTCATTCAACCCGGGACCTTCGCCGATGATCAGTATTTTTGCGTTAGACGCACCGCTACCGGGAACAGCATTGGTTCTGGAAGTGTGAAGCCCGCAGTCGGTGCATGATCGAACTGCTGCGGCAAGTTCGTTGATCGATTCCCAACTTGCTGGCTGGGGAGTATCGGCGTTGGTCAAAGTAATCGGTTCAAATACGTGGTGCTAGGCGAACGTCCAGAACTGGACATGAGTAACGACTTTCAAGCTATCACACCAACCAAGTACGCTTGGCCCTTTCTTCGATGTAGAGGTCTAAGGGTGCGGATGAAACAGAACTAGTTGGCGCTAGCTTGGTATTGGAAGTCATTACGATTAACTCACTACCCCAAGCTATTACTAACGCCCCACAAAAAAAAACCGCACCGTCTCCAGAAACAAATCATAAGGAGAACGAATGCGGTTTTTTGCGTCAGATGAACAACGAAGTACTCATCTTCAAACGACCAAGCAAGCCCGGAACTGACTACTCAGTGATTCCGCGTTTTGCAAGGTACGTAACAGCGTCCTGAACAGTCTTGATACCTTCTGCATCTTCATCGGAAATCTCAAGAGGCTGATCGTCTGATCCAAATTCCTCTTCGATCGCCATGATCAATTCGACAACGTCGAGCGAATCGGCGTTTAGATCCTCTGTAAAAGATGAATCTGCTGAAACATCTGCGGCATCTACACTGAGCTTGTCTGCCGCAATATCGCGGACTCGATCCAACACACTGGCCATTTACTTCAACCCCCCGAGGAGTCATGCGAGACGGCCGTCCCGCTCGAACTTGTAATTTCAAATAGCGTCGCCTACATAATGTAGCCGAACGGCAAACTATGCTAGCAGAGCCCCGAGCACTCCGTTAACGAATTTTGGAGAAGAGTCAGATCCGAATAATCGGGCTAACTCTACCGCTTCATTCGCTACTACGTTCTTCGGAGCAGCATCTTCCATCTCCAACTCAGCAATTGCAACCCGTAAAACGTTACGTTCGACGAGTGGCATTTGGTCGGAAGGAAACTGAGATGCGAGCTTGGCGATGCGTGAATCCAGCTCTATTCGCTGAACCTCACACACTCTTACTAAGCGGATTGCGAAATCTGTGTCAGCGTCTGATAGCTCTCGCTCAATAGTGAGACGCCTAACGGCTGAAGTGGCGGGATGGCCAGATGAATCGGCTTCATACAACGCCTGCACTACGGCAGCACGGGAACCTGTGCGCCCACCGCCGATAGATGGGTCGCTTTCACCAACAACATCACCATCGACTAGCTCGTCTAGATGATCGGGTTCTTGTGGGATGTACTTGGATTTAGCTGCAGACACGTTTAGTCGAAGTCGGCCCCTAGGGGCGAGTTACTTGTATGGGTTCAGCCGATATCAGTAAATGATTGGCTGTGTGAATCCAGAATGACCAGATGAATTGAATAATTTACGAAGCGCTAGCGTATTCGAGCACGGATGCGAAATCGCCGATGTTGGTAATGCTCGCCGTTGAGTCGATTCGCTTCACCATTCCGGAAAGAATCTTGCCGTGGCCAATCTCATAGAAATTTTCGATACCGTCGTTCAGCATGAACTTCACGGTGTTGTTCCACTGCACACATGAAGTCAACTGCAATCGAAGTTCTTCTTTGACTTCGTCTGCAGTGCGAAGCGAGTTGGCGGTAACGTTTCCTACCAAATCAACAAGCGGGTCGTGGAACGTAAGAGAATCAATCATAGCGTTCAAACCGTTCTGAGCCGGGCTCATCAAGCCTGAATGGAAAGCACCACCAACCTGTAGCGGAATTGCCTTCTTTGCGCCTCGAGTACTTGCAATATCTATTGCCATAGCCAGACTGCGATGATCACCGGAGAGAATAATCTGCTGCTCGGTGTTGATAGTCGACATCTGTGCGCCAGACTCCCGACATATCTCCTCGGCTGTCACTTCATCCATACCGATGAGAGCAACCATTCCGCCCGGTCGCTCGTTACAAGCACCCTGCATCAACCGACCTCGTTCGAGAACGAGTCTCACAGCGTCGGAAATGCTAAGCACACCAGCAACCGCAAGAGCGGAATACTCACCGAGACTATGCCCCGCAGTAGCATTCGGCAGTTGAAGAACACCAGTGGCTTCTTCCATAGCTCGCCAAGTCGCAACCGAAGTTGCCATGATGGCGGGCTGAGTGTTCTCAGTCTGTCGTAACTCGTCGTCAGGGCCTTCAAACATCAACTTCGAAAGCTTACGACCCAACGTGTCATCAATTTCGTCGAAAACCTCGCGTGCTGCGATGGAATTCAAATAGAGATCTTTTCCCATACCAACGGCTTGTGAACCCTGGCCTGGGAATAGAAACGCAATCTTCGAAACTGTCTGGCTAGTCATATTCGAGAGACTCTCCTGAGAAAGCAGTGCTACTTACTATCCGACGTTGCAGATGCAGCCGCAATTGGCTGTATTTGTTCGAGAAGGTTCACCTGAGGCCAGTTACCCGGCATCGTGCGACCTTTAAAGTTTCCACATTCCGGACATGCAATGTGCGGCTGAATTCGTTCTTTGCGTGAACACGGGCAGAGCGATGACGCAGGAAGCTTAATAGCGTTATGTGCGTTACGTCCGCCCTTGCGGGCCGGAGTATGTTTTTTCTTGGGAAGTGGAGGCATATCTAATTATCGCTCGGGCTCTAACTCTGTCTGTCAGCGGATTCTGCGCTTTTTTCCAACAACCCTGCAAGTCCCGCCCAACGCGGATCTTGAGAGATTTTAGCGCACGAACACAAAATTATATTGCGATTTACCGTACAAGTGTGGCAAATTCCTAGGCAATCTTCTTTACATAGTGGGGCAATTGGAAGTGCACCGAGAATAGCTTGGCCAAGTGCTTCAGTTAAATCTACGAAATTTCGTTCATCAATGATAAGCGCCGGATCGTAATAATCACCGTCACCTGCCGAGTGGTTGTTCGAAAGCTTGCCCGAACTACCCACCAGCTCAGCGTTTATCGGAGAAAACTCCTCTTCCATCGTAACGAACACGCCCACAGTCGCCGGTTCAAGGCACCTGCTGCACGAATTATCCGTTACCGCTTCAACTTCAGCATTCACTAGCACCGAGCGGTCTATCCTCGTCAATCGGACAGACCCATTGATCCGTTCTAACGAATAACTGCCTACGATAAGCCGTTCATTCTCTATTTCATGCTGCTGACTATCACCGAGATTCCCGGTAAGCAGCCCCGAAACGTTGTAGATCATTTAGGTCAAAACCCTATGAAGGACTCTATACGTACTGAATACGCCCAAAAGGGTGTGCGCACTCAGGCAACTACTGTAATAACCAGTATCCACGTGAGCAAGTGTTAACGTCGTGAGCAGAACGGTTGCAGTGGGTGTGCTGTCAACTGCGAATACTCACTCTCCATGACATATCGTGCGTACCGTGAATGTCAGATGCGCGATACTTCGCCACATGCACGAATTTCCGCATCACAACACTCAGCCAAACTCTCCCCCACGTTCACAACACGAACGAAAGAATCCCGGCAGACCCGCCGAACCAATGAAGCGTTCCGACGCGTTCAAGAAGTCTGAACTGGCGAAGCGAAATAGCGGATCAGTCGAATCGGGAGTATTCAGAGGACGGAAGTTCAAAGGATTCGAAGGTGTCCAGCCACGCAAACAACTTTGGATGGGTAGTAAGCAGCGGAGATTGTTCACTTGACCACCAAGCCAAAAAGAGATCATGTTGACCTAGCTAGTCTGAGACTCGATTGGGCTGGCTTGGCACTGGCTCGACTGATTTGTCATGTTGACGATTTCCTAGCTAAGGAGCCGTGCCAGAAACGGCGGAAGATTACGAGTGCTGGAAACGGTGATGCCGTACTTTCGTATTTTTTGACGATCTCTGATCAGCCGCCACCTGAGATCAGTTTTGCAGCTGGTGACGTGATTCACAATCTCAGAGCTACACTAGACAACTTACTGTGGGGCATCGGGCAGCGAAGGAAAGCTGGTCGCCTGTTGAGTTTAGAATTCTGGGATTCAGAAGAAAAATTCAATGAGTGCTATGCACCTAGGATTTCTAAGCTGCCGGAACCGATTAAAGATTGGGTCGAGTCAGTACAGCCGTTCAATACCCGCGGTTTCCAACTCTACAAAATACTGACGACGCTTTGGAATAATGACAAGCACCGATCCCCCCAAAACATCGTCACGGCGGCTGGGATGAGTATGGATTGGGTTGGATCGGACGATCCTAAGGTCCGTAATCCAATGAAAAGTTGGGAATCCTTCGACCCAGGCGGTCAGAAGGATAATCAGCTGCTAGTGAGAGCCATTGTGCCGTATGCCCAGCGCGATTTATTTACGCCGGTTCTGTCACAGTTCGTTGCTTTTTCGGAATCCGGAAAATCGGGAGCGCAGAATCAAGAGGTAGTCGAGTATCTATCCCACGTTCATTCACATATAACCGACCGTGTGCTGCCGATATTCGAACCGTTCAGGAATTAACTTCACCACCTCAAAGTATATGGAACCCGTCGTGAGGCGCCGTTTCCTTCCCTGTGGTTCGGGGGTGTGCCATCCGCGCTTGACCGATCCGGCAATACAAGGGATGCTAACGGCATAGAGAGAACGCGGTAAACGGACTGCAAAATGGTCTGTACCTTATAAAAGCGCAACAAACTCTCTGGTGAAACCAATTTGCCGTGATATGACGAGGACCCGTACAAGCCTCCGACTTTCACCGTCAGTAATCGCACACGCAACCCCCGCATTTAGCATCGATTTGCCGATGGCATCCTGAATCCCTCTTCGAGCCTAGTCTGTCTGGCGAACAGTCGAACTCGTTGAAGGATCAAATTCAGTATCCATCGATCAAGTCCCAACGCTCAGGACCAAAGGATCACAAATGCAAATCTGGTTCTGGGGTTACCGACCATTGGTCTAAGGCACCGCCACTCGCATGGCATGTCTAAAGATAAATAGCTATCGATCCTGCAGAGATCATCAGCCAATATCGGCTCGTGACAAAGCCAAAATACATACCGTCCTCGATCATCCTCAAATGATCACCCATTATCACCATTACCGAACGCGAGAACGGGAATGGGGAGGGCCGGACAATACTCGATTCCCGGACAGTAACCCCACGACGGCTATCAACCGTTATCGAACGCTGTCCACCCATGCGTTGCTGACCATAAGCAATGTTCGAAATATCTCGATTCACGTCGAGGAGTTTTTGCCAACACTCACAACGTTGGCGAAAACCGCGTACTCTCACGAAAGAACAAACCATGAACCGACAAAACCAACCCAATCCCACGAAACCAAAACTGCTCCCGTGAACGATCTACCAACATGGGCTCTAATACTGGCGGTCGCGCTCGCACTAGCAGTGCTGATCGTAGTTGGTGTCTATCTCTTGTCTCGTCAGCTCCAACACAAAGAGCCATACGCAGGAGTGATGCGACTCAGAACTCGACAAAAAATCAACTTTTTCCGATTCATGGCAACCGACAGCCGTGTCCCCAAAAAGGTCAAATTTGTTCCGATACTGCTCGCTCTTTATTTATTGATGCCGTTCGACCTAATCCCCGACTTCATTCCCGTAATCGGCTACATAGATGATGTGGGAGTCATAATCCTAGCGCTGGTGCTCATGGTGAAGCTCACCCCCGCCGAAACAATCACCGCAATCCTTGAAAAAGCCAGCGATCATTGAGCAAATCACTACCCGACGATAAGATCGAGGCATTACTCACACTCGGCAAACGATTTACGCTTGCCTGAGGAAACCACCGAAAAGAACACATCGGCCAGATTAAACGGGAACTCTAGAACGTCACTTCCCTCTGAACTGGGTACGTGTGCCGATTGCGCTAATGAGCATCAGAACGATTATTGCGCCCCACACGTTGAGCTGAAAAACGCCATCGGTGTATTCAAAGATCGAAAACATTGAGAATCTCCTTAAGCTGCCTGTTTGGGAGATTAGTCGCTTTTGCCCGTGTTGATTGCATCAGCCACGTTAGAATCCAGTGAGTAATTGCCATACACAAAATGATTCAGCGCATGTATTTGGTTCAGCATCAACTTTTCACCCCAACCTCATGCTGTTCACCATCACGACAGTTCATGACAGACTATTCTCCAGCCCACTGGATTGTTTCCGTGGCCAGAGGAAAACATTGAAAAACATCAACGGAAATAAACCGAAAACGTCACGAGCGAGATTCATTCTTGGTGCCGGTATCGGTGTTGCAATATCGATACCGCTGTTCGGTGATGTAGAAAATTCGTTTACTAGATTCCTGTTGATGTTCGGATTCGGCGCAATGATGGGCTACGGACAAGTGTTCGCTGGCAAGAACACCCCGGGTGCCAAAAAATTCACACGCTTCGCAATTGCTGGCAGCATGTTGGCAATGACAGTCGGCATAGTCATTTTCTTGCTCAACGGATAATCCAACTTCTTTGCAGTCGCACCGCCGTAGATACTCGCCATGCCACTGAATTCGTTCGATGTATCGTTTCGTTCAATCGCACTGCCCAAAGTGCCACCCGGTTTGCAAATCGAGAGTGCAATCCTGTTAATTTCGTTGGGACACTGTTAATTTGTAGATATCGAACCTTTGCCACTTACGCTAACGCACTGTGAGTTTGGCTCAAAAGCCTGCCCGTATGAAACCCAGTTCCATAACCCTCACCAACAATCTGTCCTTCCTACGAAATATCGAAGACAAATCGGTGAACTTGATTTACATCGATCCCCCGTTCAACACCGGAATGAAGCAGTCGATGACGAGTCTCAAGACTGTTCGTGATGAGAATGGTGACCGTACGGGATTCGGTGGGAATCGATATCGAACTGAACGCGGGGATAGTAGGTCTTATTTAGACTCGTTCGACGACTACATGGGTTTTCTTGCACCCCGCATTGAAGAAGCCAAGCGTGTGCTAGCTGCCGACGGCTCACTGTTTTTGCACGTCGATCAGCGCGAGTCCCACTACTGCAAGGTGCTTCTCGATCAAGTGCTTGGTCGTGATTCGTTTATGAACGAAATCATCTGGTCGTACGACTACGGCGGACGTTCAAAACGTAAATGGCCAGCAAAACACGACACGATCTTTTGGTACGCCATTGATCCCGAGAACTACACGTTCAATGCTGATGCCATTGATCGAATTCCGTATATGGCGCCATCGCTAGTTGGCAAAGAAAAAGCCGCACGAGGTAAGGTGCCAACAGACGTTTGGTGGCAGACGATTGTGCCGACCAACGGAAAAGAACGCACGGGGTATCCAACTCAAAAACCATTAGCGATTCTTGAACGGATCGTGAAGGTGCATTCGAATCCAGGCGAATTGGTCATGGACTTTTTCGCTGGCTCAGGAACGACTGGTGTTGCTGCCGCAAAGAACAACCGACGGTTCATGCTGGCAGATGCCAATCCCGATGCCGTACAGGTCGCCGTAAAGCGGTTGGTCGAGTATGAACCAGAGTGTGTTGGTTTCACACCCGAAGGGCTTATCGTCTAAGAGCCGCTTAGATGAATTACCGATCTAACTTCTTCGGTGAAGATATTTGCCGCGACGATGAATTTCTCGGCGACTTACAAATCGCCGATTAACGCTCTAGATATCACGAGTCGCTGGATTTCTGATGTGCCTTCGTATATCTCAGTTACTCGCTGGTCGCGGTAGATACGTTCGACTGCAGAAGGCTTGAAGTAGCCGACCCCGCCGTGGATCTGGAGTGCTTTGCTGGCGATGCGGCCAGCAGCTTCGGATGCGTATAGCTTCGCCATCGCTGATTCTTTGCCGTGGGGCAAACCTGCGTCATAGAGAGCGGCTGCGCGATAAGTCAGTAAGCGCGCCGCATCTAGTTCAACTGCCATATCTGCCAGCATGAACTGGATCGCCTGTCGGGTAGCAATTGGTTTGCCGAATGTAGTTCGTTGCTTGGAGTACGA
This sequence comes from Chloroflexota bacterium, assembly GCA_013204545.1. Classification (GTDB taxonomy): domain Bacteria; phylum Chloroflexota; class Dehalococcoidia; order Lucifugimonadales; family Lucifugimonadaceae; genus Lucifugimonas. Next base: position 19,463 of record JABMNN010000134.1, read on the forward strand.
CAGGGCAGCGTCGAGCGCACCTTTGGCGAGTCCCAAGCACTGAGCGGCAATCATAATTCGGCTTGAATCGAGAATTTTGAGAGCAAGTTTGTATCCTTCACCCTCTTCACCGAGTCGGTTTTCGACCGGAATGCGGCAGTTGTCGAACACCAACTCGGCGGTTGCACATCCCTTCATTCCCATCTTCCCGTGTTGCGGATTGATCGTGAAGCCGGGCGTGCCTTTTTCGACAACGACGGCGGTGACACCCTTGTGTCCGGCGCTTTTGTCGTGATTAGTGAACACTGAAAAAACATCAGCAACCGCACCGTTTGTGCAGAACAGTTTGGAACCGTTTAAGACGTACTCATCCTTGCCTTCGGCGTTTTTGACTCTGGCTAAAGATGTTTCGAGAGCCAGTGCGTCGGAACCTGTGCCGGCTTCAGTTAGGGCGAACGCTGCTATCTTCTCGCCTGACGCAAGAGAAGGCAGCCATCGTTGACGCTGTTCGTCTGATCCACCGTGATAAATCGTTTGAGATCCTAGTGATACGTGGGTGATCAGTACCGTACTGGTAGATCCGCAAGCGGCTCCGACTTCTTCAAGCACCACCATGAAGTCTTTGTACTCACCGCCCGATCCACCAAACTCCTCAGGCACTGTCATGCCGGTTAGACCAAGTTCAGCGAGACCACGGAATTGGTCGATTGGAAATTCTTCGTTTTCGTCGACCTCATCGGCTCGGGGAGCCAACTTTTCGGTCGCAAATTGCCGAACGGTGGTAGCCAGCATTGTCTGCTGTTCGTTGTAGAACGGCTGCATCTTTGAGTATTCCTAAGTTGTGTTGCTTGCGTGCTTACGGGCCAGTGCCTGTCCTGAGCCTGCAGGACTGTCAAAATATGAGTGGTAACGATACACGGCTGCGAACGATTTCGAACAACTGATGGGTGCCATCTCTATTTAGGTGTAGTGAGGGGATAAGGGTAGACTTTGCAACTGAATTCGCCCGCGACCTGAATGCTTCCTTCGACAGGGCGACAGTGCTTATCGAACGGAATATTTCTTGCGAATACTTGGTATCGATCCCGGACTAACCAGTACCGGTTACGGTTTGATCGATGTTGTTGGGAATGACTTCAAGGCTGTTGAAGGTGGCGTTGTTCGCACCAAATCAGATCAGCCAATGGAGAAACGTCTTTTCTCGATTTATTCGGTGATACGCGATGTGATTCAAGAGTTCAAACCAGATGAAGTTGCCATCGAAGATCTTCATTCTCGGTTCGCAAAGACTGCTTTGTTACTCGGACACGCACGTGGAGTTGCGGTGATGGCGGCTGGTGAAGCGAACCTGCCTGTGTTCAACTATCAGCCAACACGTGCGAAGAATCTGGTGACTGGTTCAGGTCGAGCCGATAAGGATCAAATGAAGCTGGCGATCGCTGCGCATCTTGGAAATCCCGATGCAGCCAAAAACGAACACGTTGCTGATGCATTCTCGATTGCCATTGCTCACGCGATGATGGCAGGGAGTTCCGCAGTCGCAGCAATCGAGGCAGCTAAGTAAACTCGAACAATAATGATTAGCTACATCACTGGAACCATACGAAGTTTGACTCGAGAACCCGGAAGAGCGGTGATTATCGCTGGCGGGGTTGGTTACGAAATTAGCCTCCCGACTTATGTTTATCAGTCGTTGGCGGATGACGGCATTCGCGAGGGCTCGGACGTAGAACTTGAGATTTACTACCACGTAACTGATCGCCAACCGAAGCCGATGCTTGTCGGTTTTAGGCATCGGAGTGAGAAGCAATTTTTTGAGCAATTGATTCAAGTCGAAGGTATTGGACCCGCTAAGGCGGCGGCGGCACTGGTGTTCCCTGTATCTACCATTGCTTCTGCAATCGAAACCGAAGATTTGGCATCGTTACAACGATTGCCGGGAATCGGTAGCCGAGCTGCGCAGAAGATCGTAGCGACTCTCCGCGGTAAAGTTGCTGCGACTGCGTTACTTCAGGACACTGGAATATCTGAGCAAGGACAGTTCCGCCCAACGTCAGACGTTAGATCGGAAGCTATCGAAGCGTTGGTCACTCTTGGGTATCGCCCAACGGAGGCGCAGGATAAGGTCGATGGCGTAATTCGTCGAACGCCAGAAGCTGCGGACGATTTACAGGATTTGATGCGAGAAGTGTTCAAGGCGCAAATTTCGACGCAGGATTAGATTTTCTTAGTTCTATCTTTTTGAACTGTTATTAACGGAGTAGGCGATTGGCTTCTGGGCCTGACGAGGATGGGCGAGAGCGTATTGTTCAGGCGAGTATCCCGGCGAATGATGTCGAGAAAATCGCCGGTGAACAGGCGCTAGAACAACGTGCCATGAAATTGGCTGATCAGGCAAAGCAGGCCGATGAATCGTTCTCAAAAGATTTGCGGCCACGACGATTCCAAGATTACGTCGGTCAGCGAGCAGTTGTAGACAGTATTTCGATCGCGGTTATGGCTGCAAAAAAACGTGGAGATGTTCTGGATCACGCGTTGTTCCACGGACCTCCAGGGCTTGGCAAAACAACTATCTCTCAGATCATTGCTCGTGAGTTGGATTCACAGCTCATCCATACTTCAGGGCCTGCTCTTGAACGTCCCGCTGATGTTGTCGGGTTGCTGTCGAACCTCAAGAGAGGTGACGTTTTGTTTATCGATGAGATTCACCGGTTGTCGCACGCTGTTGAGGAGTACCTCTACTCGGCGATGGAGGATTTTCGAGTCGATTTCATGACCGGTGCAGGTGCTTTCGCTAAGAGCATTAATTTACCGCTTCAGCCGTTCACGTTGATTGGCTCGACAACACGAGCAGGGATGCTTAGTGCGCCCTTGCGTGAGAGATTTGGGCTGGCTTATCACCTAGATTTTTACTCAACTGAGGAGCTTGCTCAGGTTGTGACCAGATCAGCAGGAATTCTCGAAATCGATATTGACGAGACTGGTGCTCACGAGATCGCTCGACGTTCTCGAGGGACACCGAGAATCTCAAATCGATTACTACGACGAGTCAGAGATTTCGCAGAAGTTCGAAATTCTGGAACGGTAACCGACAAAGTGGCATCCGATGCGTTGGAGATTGAAGGCGTCGATAAGCTAGGGCTTGATCGGTTAGATCGTCTGTACCTGCTGACGCTTTCTAAAAATTACCAGGGTGGACCAGCGGGAATTCAGGCGTTAGCAGCAACGATAAACGAAGATCAGCAGACTCTCGAAGATGTTGTCGAGCCGTTCCTGCTTAAAATCGGCTTTATTGTGCGAACCCCGCAAGGACGCCGCACGACGCCCGACGGGTTTGGGCACATAGGCTTACCGCCCAGACTCGATGGGCCAGCGGGGCAGGGCACGCTTCTCTAATCGACTATAAGCTTCAGTTTTCAGGTCGATGAATCTTGTGCAGCCTGAGTCGCTTGCTGAATAAGCTCGTCGGGGATGTCATCGAACGAAGCGTAGTTCATCGAATACAGTCTGAAGTAGAGGCCGCCCAGTGCGATCAATTCGTCATGGTTGCCCATTTCGATGATTTCGCCATCTTGAAGGACGATGATTCTATCCGCTCCGCGAATCGTTGCGAGTCGGTGAGCAATCACCATTCCAGTGCGGCCTTCCATCAGGCGCTGTAGTGCCTGTTGGATGAGCATCTCTGTATAGGAGTCGATGCTCGCAGTTGCCTCGTCAAGGACGAGAATTTTTGCGTCAGCCACGATAGCCCGAGCGAAAGAAATCAGTTGGCGTTGCCCGAGTGAAAGATTCCCGCCTCGCTGCTCTAACTCAGTTTCGTAACCATCAGGCAGTTTCATGATGAACTCGTGCGCCCCAACTGCCTGTGCGGCCGCAACAATATCTTCTCGCGTCGCTTCGTCTTTGGCGTATTTGATGTTCTCAAAAATGGTTCCTGAGAATAGGAACGGCTCTTGAAGCACCATTGAAACGTGTCTTCCAAGCGACTTTTGGGTCATGTCCCTAACGTCGTACCCACCGATCTTTACCGAACCCTCCCAAATGTCATAGAAGCGGTGAGCCAAAGCAGTGGTGGAAGTTTTTCCAGAGCCTGTCGGCCCGACCAGAGCAACTGTTTCACCCGGTTTGACCTCGAAGTTAATGTTTTTCAGGATAGGTTGATTCGGCAGATATCCAAAAGTCACATTCTCGAATTTGATCGAACCGTCAATTTCCTGAGGGTCAATAGCGTTCGGCTTGTCCTCGATGTCGACGGGTACATCGATCACTTCGAAAATTCTTTCGCCTGAAGCCATTGCTCTTTGCAGCACGTTGTAGTGCATTGTCAGTGCGCGGATTGGATCGAAAAATCGCTGAACAAACAGTACGAATGCGACCATCACACCGACTTCTATAGTGCCGCCGAGTACAAAAAATCCTCCGACGATAACCACGATCGCCATAGCCGAACCGGTGAGGGTGTCGACTATCGGCAGCATCATGACACCAAATTTCGATGCCCTCTTCGCTGCATTCAAGTTATCGGTCGCTCTGATATCGAACAGATCGAAGTTCACATATTCACGTGAAAGCCCCTGAACGGCCCTGATCCCGTTGATGTTCTCGGCGAGTGCTCCGCTCACGATTGAGGAGGTCACCCTCGCTCGTAAGAACGATTTACGGGCGTACGGCAACCAAATAATACGAATGATTAGCAGTATTGGCAGTACGGCGAGTGTCATGAGGCCAAGGCGCCAGTCAAGCCAAATCATGGCAGCAATAATTCCGACCAACAGCACCATGTCTCCGATAGCAAATACGGCGGTTTGGAGAAATTCTTGAAGAGCTCCGACATCGCCTTGGAGGCGGGACATGAGCTTACCGATTTCGGTTTTGTCCATAAACGACAGTGAGATGCGCTGCAGATGTTCATACATAGCACGGCGCATATCTACGAGTATGCGTTCGGCGACGCGCCCCACGATTAATTCTTGGAAGTAGTTTGCGATGAAGTTAAACCCCACAGCAACAAGAAAAATGAGGATCATGGTCGCTAGTTTTGAACGGCTAGGCGAACTTAGATCCAATGCGTCGTCATAAACATTCTTGACGATCAACGGCATCGCAATTGACGAAATCGTGAAGACGATCACGGCTGAGATGGCTACGGCGAGAAGAGATTTGTATGCAGCGACGTATGCTAAGAATCTACCAATAACCCGACCATTAAATGCCTCACCAAATACCTCTTCATCGAGTGTCGATCCCAGTCGAATCGATGCCTTAGGCGGAATTTCGTGATTTCGTGTATGTGTCTCTCTAGCAGTCATTGCGAGAGACCCCCTTCGTCATGCTTGCGCCGACTATCGTCACTTGGACGAATCTGAAGTTCGTATAGGTCAGAATAATGACCACCGTTGGCAAGTAATTCTGCGTGAGTACCTCGTTCGACGATCTTTCCTGCCTCAATAAACAGAATCTCGTCTGCGTGCATCAAAGAACTCAGACGGTGCGAAATAATGATCGTTGCCCGATCTTTCGTTAGATCAGTTAAGGCAGCGCGTATGCGCTGCTCGGTAGCGGCGTCAATCGCAGCCGTTGAATCGTCGAAAATGATGATATAAGGCTTGAGCATAATTGACCGGGCGATCGACAATCGCTGGCGTTGACCGCCTGATAGCGATACTCCGCGCTCCCCTACCAAGGTGTCGTATCCACCGGGGAGTCGTTCAATATAGTCACCGAGCTGAGCGTATTTGGTGGCTGCTGTGACTCGATCATCAGGTGCCCACGGGTCGCCGTACGCAACATTATGTTCTACGGATGCTGTGAACAAGAAAGTGTCCTGTTCAACAACTCCTACCGCTTTTCGTAATGATTCTATGGTGACGTCACGAAGGTCTTGCCCATCGATTGTGATGAAGCCTTCACCCGGGTCATAAAAACGTGGTACTAGATGGGCGATAGTAGATTTTCCACTCCCTGGAGGACCAACGATACCTACAGTGTGCCCTGGCTCAGCTTTGAACGAAACGCCGTTAAGAGTGTGTTCTTCTTCATAGCCGAAGCTGACATTGTGGAATTCTAGGGTTCCATTTGTGATTTCTAGGTCTTTTGCATCGGGCTTATTTTGAATTGTCGGGTCGAGATCCAGAACTGAAAAGAGTCGACCGCCAGTTGCAGATCCACGGGCGTACCCGTTGACCATCATCCCGATTTGACGAACTGGTTCGAGCAATATGCTCATGAACGCTATGAACTGCGTCAGTTCGCCAGGCCTTAGTTCGCCATCGATGACCCGCTGTCCGCCGACCCATAGGACAGCAGCCATCGAGATCATAAACGCTAGCCCCATAAGGGAGATATTTTTGGCTCTAATTCCAACTTGCGTGTTGGCCAGTGCCAATGCTTCGTTCGAAGATACGTCGAACTTTTTCATCTCGTGATTTTGGGATGAAAATGCTCGAACTACCCTGATTCCACCCAGATTCTCATCCATCACTTTCGTCAGTGCAGATAGACGATCTTGGAGTGCGTACCAATTTTCTCGTAGCTTTAAATTCGTTGCTGTTGCTCGCCACGCAACGAATGGAACGAAACTTAATGAGATCAGTCCAAGTGTTAAATCTTGGCTGAGCATCAAGTACATTCCTGTACCAATTAGCACGACGAGGAAGACGGATCGCAGTAGAGCTGTTTGCACGAACATCCTGACGCCCTCAACATCGAGAATTCCTCGTGTGATTAGGTCTCCTGTGTGGACGCCGGCGTGGTAGCTGAACGAAAGTCGTTGGAGCTTTTCGAAATATAGCATCCGCAAATCGTAGCCAATGTGTTGACCAATAGATTCACCCATATAGTTCTGGAACATAGCAGACATGCCACGCCCAACAGAGGCTATAAATAGGAAAACTGCGATGATGATTAATGCGGTTTTTGGCGGATTGTTTCCTTCCCCAAATACGTTAGTTGCTGAATCGATGGCACGCATTACAGTTCCGTTCGGAAGATCGACTGTGCCTCCATCAAGACCAATCGCCGCATCAACCGCACTACCAATGAGAATCGGAATCGCCAACTGGAACCCTGAAGCAAGGAAGATTGCAATGATTCCAACGATAAGCCGTTTTCTGTACTGGAGTGCCATTCGCGTTATGCGCATGTACACTCCGACCGAGTTTGATCCTGCGACAGGTCGCGCTGACGTACCGGCGGCTTTTCCTATTGGTGCAATTTGGCTGGTAGCCGTAACGATTCCTCCAAGCTAATTCTCACAGCTTGTAAGCATCGCGCACCAGTAACGCTTGTGCTTATGAATTACATCACGAATTTTTGCTGTTGTTCAATCGATACCCGAATCGGGATAAACTCGTAGCTTCGACTGCGACCTAGGCCGAATGATTAGGGCTATCCTCGTAAATATTCGCTTTAGTTGCTTAGACGTTTCATGACTATTTCTGATCCCAACAACATAATGGCTGGTGCATTTGCCGATCTAGAATCGGGCAATCTCAACACGTCCACCTTCCAAGAAAGGTCCTTGCAAGAGTCGAAGAAATTGGCACGCAACGAGTTCTCAGTGCGGGTGGCGGCATTGGATGATTTGGCGATGCTTGAAAGCATCGAGCGTGAGGCCTTTCCAGGCATGACGCCCGTTACAAGACTCGAACTAGACCTTACCCGCTTGAACGGTTTGTATCTTGCAGCAACTCGCGATTGGCGCTCCGAAGAAAAAGAACTTGGTCCTCGTTTTGCGATAGCTACCCAGGCTGAAAAGGAAGATGAGCGCATCGCTGCGCGGCTGAAGAGGAGCTTAGACCGCTATGTGCTCGACCGAGTAAATCGCCCCAAATTGCCTTCCGACTACATCGCAGGATTTGCCGGGTTGTGGTTTGTACTTGATGAGGCACATGTTGTCATAATCGCGCTTAGAGAAGCAGATCGACGCAAAGGAATTGGGGAATTTTTACTCATAAGCGCCGTTGAACAATCGGTTGTGAATGACTCTAGGGTGGTCACTCTGGAAGTTCGTGAATCGAACACACCTGCGATCAAGTTGTACCGTAAATATGGATTTCAGGAAGTCGGCTTGAGACGTCGGTACTACTCTGATAACGGTGAGAATGCCGTGATCATGACTACCCCTCCGATACAGAGCGAAGACTATCGAAAGCAGTTCGCCACCCTAGTGGAGCGACACGCCGACAAATGGGGTTGTGTTTCTCGTCCTGGTTATTTGGAAACAAGGGATGAGAATGTGGCTGAATCAAATGGGATTGACTGAATCAGACGTCTGTAACGTATCAGTGACGAGACTAGGCTCCGCCTGTCGATATCACGTACAACACTAAGAGCGCTGCAACCGCAACCGTTAACTTGACAGCCCATGATGCCCATTGCTTTTGGAATGCGTTGAACTGTTCAACTGATTGCCATTTCTTCCCACGCCACGCCAGTTCGTTCCCCTTAACGCCGAGGTAGACGCTAGCTACGACCATCACCACCAGTTGAATCGTTGGTGGTAAAAACGCGGCTCCAAACAGAATTGCGGTATATGGAACTCCAGAGAAAAGACCCCAGACAGCTGGCATAAGGAATGCAGCCCAGTTCCACTTCTTAACTCCGCTGGGGAGTTCACCACCCTTAATTCCTGAGGTGTTTTCTGCTGGCGAATCGGGACTGCCGAATGAATCCCCATATGAAGTTGAGGAATTTGACTGGATGTCACGTTCAGATTTTAGAACAGGTCCACGTAGGTCAGAGTTTTCGTTTACTCGCTTTCCAGCAGGCCCCGAAGCTGGATTCAGATCCGGTCTGTACGTTCGTGGTGTCACCGCTGACGGAATTTGGAGATTGAGTGGAGCCTTCGGTGCGATTCGAATCGAATCTTTCGTCTCAGAGCCGCATACCCAGCAATAAGTCGCTTTGGTGTTGTTGGCACTTCCACATCTCGAACAAGAATTAATACTTAAATGTTCGCTGGTCTCGGTTGATATCTCGATCAGCCGCTCGCCGCATCTTGTACAGGCGTATCCGCCCTTGGCATTCTCTGTGCCACAGTGGGCGCAAAAGTGCCGGTCGTCCGTGCTTGTTGATTCCATTTGTTCTGGCATACAACCCTAAGTTTAGAGGTGTTGCCGGTCTCTGTCGCCGTTGAGGTCTATAGATATATGCAGATTACGTTGTGAATGAGGGCAGAATTTATAAGTTACAGGCCGACGACGTTGAGATCGAGTGAATTCATTAGATCATCGAGTTCTGCTCTGGTCGAGTCGTCTATAGGCGGGCTTGGCGGCCGAATGTCGGCTGTGGTTATGAATCCTCTGCGTTTCATAATTTCTTTGCGGATTGCGAGGCCAATTCCGACTGAATTTTCATAACGAATCAGTGGAATCCACTTATAGAAAATGCTTCGTGCTCGCTCAATATCACCGTTGGCGATGTATTTGTGAACAGCAACCAGAACTTCGGGATAGGCGAACCCGGTCATCGTTCCAATCGCTCCTCTGCGTAGCTCTTCAAAGAGGAATGCACCGCCAAGACCACCGAATATTCCCATTGTTCCACCAGTGGCTTCATTAACCCGGGTTATTTTCTGAGGCGTCGGTGGGTCTTCAAGCTTCAGATATTTGGCGTCTGGCAGTTCTGTGTGCAACTTGGCTATGAATGAAGGGTCGAGATGTACTCCGGTCTGCTCTGGAAGATCCTGAACTACGATGGGAATTTCGGTAATTTCTTGGGCTGCCGCGTAATAGCCATAAGTTGAGGAGGTGTTCGGCTTAGCCATTTTTGCTGGAGCGATCATCACTGCTGTTGCTCCGGCAGATTGAGCATCACGGACTCTGGATGCCAGAGCCCGTCCGCTATCGGCACTGACCCCCACTGTTACCGATAGGTCAGTCCCTGCTGCGGCAACTACAGCGTCGATAATTGGTCTACGTTCGGCGTCGGTGAGGCGGTGCGCCTCGCCCATAACGCCGAGGGTCACAACACCTGTGCAACTCGCGATTCTCGCGGCTTTCACAAGCTGTGTGAAGGAATCGGTATCGACGTCACCATTCGCATCGAATGGAGTTGGCAACATAAAGTGAATTCCATCTAGCTTCCGATCAATAGCCAATTCAAAGTGCTCCTCATTATTAACTTATTCTTGTGAAATTCATTCGTATGGTGGGCGAATTGGTGTGCTCGTGCAATATGCCCCAACAGTAGTTTGACATTTTGAATTACACCTACAATGTGCAAAGGAGTGCTAAAATTGCCCCGTAATTATGAATTTGTTCTCACTTCACATCTGTTGTTGTACTGGTCGCTAAGCGGGGCCGGGCTTAACAGCGCGTGATTTATTCGACCCTGCTCAATGTAAATTAGCAGGGTTTTTTTATTGGGAATTTTTACGAGTATTCGATAGTACATTCGAACTCATTGGTGAAAGAGGGCTTGAACAGTGACAACTGGAAGAGTTGAAACGAAGGACTGGATTCCAAATCCAGACAACGCTCATGTGCTGAAGATCGATGGCCCTGAGATAGCCAATTTTGAGGATCAGGTGAAGCTGTTCCAATCAGGTGAGAAGGACGCCATAGAGTTCTTGCGATTCCGACTGCGCCAAGGAGTTTACGGTCAGCGCCAAGCCGATGCCCAGATGATTCGAGTCAAACTGCCATTTGGAGGAGTAACCGCCGACCAAATGGATGTTCTTGGCGAGGTAGCTGAGAAGTATGCACCTCTGAAAAAAGGACACATCACGACTCGTGAAAACGTGCAGTACCACCATGTTCCATTGAGCGACACGACAGACTTGCTGCGTACGCTCGGCGATGCTGGAATGTCAACGCGCGAGGCTTGTGGAAACGTTGTTCGAAACGTGGTTGCCGCACCATCGGCAGGTGTATCGAAGAGTGAAGTATTCGACGTAACACCCTATGCCGCTGCATACGCTCGATACTTCCTTCGCCATCCAACCACTCAGAATATGCCTCGAAAATCGAAAGTAGCCTTCTCTGGTTCAGAAAAAGACGAAGCCATGATTCTGATGCACGATGTTGGTATGCTCGCTCGCATTCAGGATGGCAGGCGCGGATTCAAGATCGTGGTTGGCGGCGGTCTTTCGACGAACGCTATTATGGCCAAGACTCTCCGAGAGTTCATTCCCGTAGAGGATTTTATAAAGAACTGTGAAGCGGTGTTACGCATCTTCAACCGACAGGATGAGGAGAGAAAGAGCATTGCGAAGGCTCGAATTAAGTTCACCATCGCCAGATTGGGAATCGACAAGTTCCGTGAGATGGTAGATGAAGAGCTTGAAGGTGACTGGGCAAAGAAGGTGATTGATCTTGAGTCGTTGATGTTTGTTGACGATGAAGAGGCCGATGCACCTGGCGTACCCACAAACGCAACCGCGGAGCCTTCCGACGACGCTGCATACACATACTGGAAGCGAACCAACGTTGAAGCCCAACGACAGGATGGCTTCAGCATGGTTTTTGTCAGAGTTGAGCGTGGTGACGTTTTCGCCAATCAGTGGTCACAACTCGCCGAAATCGCTCGGAAATTCGCTGGCGGACGTGCCCGGTTGGATCAGCAACAGAACCTTGTGTATCGATGGGTACGCAACGAGTCGATTTTTGACATTTATCAGGCACTCGGAGCGATCGGGTTCAGCGCAGCCGGTAGAGAGACGATTCGTGACGTTGTAACCTGCCCTGGCACCGATTCTTGTAAGTTGGGTATTACATCGTCAATGGGCTTAAACAAGGCTCTTGGTGAAACTCTCGATGGCATGGGCGCACTCGATCCGTTGATTGAGAAAATGCACATTAAGGCGAGCGGATGCCCTAATTCTTGTGGCCAGCATCACATAGCGAGCATCGGATTTCATGGTGCTGTGGTGAAAGGGCCGGGTGGTCAAGTTCCAGCTTATGAGCTGTTTCTTGGCGGGCGATCTAATGAAGAAGCGGGCACGAAGATTGGTCAACGGGTGAAGGCTCGCATACCAGCAAAACGTGCTCCTGAAGCGTTGAAGACCGTTCTCGACACCTACCTTGCAGAGCGTAATAACGGCGAAGAGTTTGCTGACTTCATCGACCGCTTCGGCGTTGCGAAGTTCGAAGAGGAATTTGGCAAACTGAAGGCTGATATCGGACCGCTCGACCGGGACAATATCCAGACCTACATGGATTGGGGTAAGACGGTTGTCTACCAGCTGGAGCGCGGCGAGGGTGAGTGCGCAGTTTAATCCGCATTGATATACAACATTTGAAACCAAAACGGGCGGTTGCATTCATGCAACCGCCCGTTTTGGTTTCACTTAGATAGGTTGGTGTAGCGGCTAGCTCTTGTCATCATCTTTAGATGAATCGAAATCGATGACCTTACCGCGGTCGGATGGGCTTGGTTCGTCCTCGATCCTTCGTCCACGCCAGTACTTGACCTGAGGTTCGTTTTCCTCAGGTTTGCGTGCTATTTTTCCGCGGCCGAACATGTTTTGACCAGTTTCGAAACCGCCCCCACTCTGGGATACGTTACGGAACCACAACATGTATCCAATGACTACGAAGGCGACCCCAAGGAGGGCTGTCGGAACTTTTGCAGCGGGCACGAAAGCCGCAATGGCGAGTAGGACGAGGCCAACTATGATCACGTTACCTGGGTTGATCTTGATGCTGGTAGCACGACTCGGTGGTTTGCTCTTCGGCAGGGTGGAAGTGAATGGTTCAAAAGAACGGTGTTTCCCTGGTGGGTGTCGTCGCTCCGTTGGCTGTGAGGAGGTTTCTTCGGACTTTTCGAGAATTTTGTCGATCTCGCGTTCGAATTTTGTCTTATCTGGCATAGGTGAATACTACCTATTTGAGGGAATCAGCGTTGTTATACTCGATTACTAATTGCTGCAATCATCGCACAGCATCACGAGCACCGGTTCTTCAGTTGTAAAAATATGCCAGATATTGAGTACGATAATTTTCTTAAAATCACACTGTTTCGACTTCGGTCGGAATTCCGCAGGTTGGATGTAGACGAACGTGAGAGCGCAAAGAAAGAGTTCGCTGATCTGGTGGGTGAGCTGTCAACTGATAATGAGATCCGTACGTACAGCACGGTCGGTACACGTCCGGATGCAGATTTCATGCTTGTTCAAGACTCATCGACTGTCGACACGTTTCATGAGACTTCCAAACGGATCAATCATTCGTTGATTGGTAGTTACCTTGAGCAGTCTTATTCGTACTTGTCTATCCGACGTAAAAGTCGCTACAAGCACGGCGGCGGCGCGCCGAAGCTGAAAGAGAATTACAAGTACATGGTTGTCTACCCGATGACCAAAACTCGGCCTTGGTATGAGAAGGCGAAGCAAGAACGTCAGGATATGATGAACGATCACTTTAGGGTGGGTAAGAACTATCCGATGGTGAAGATCAACACCTCTTATGCATTCGGACTTGATGATACTGAGTTCGTGTTGAGTTTCGAGATGGACAATCCTTCAGACTTCGTGTCATTGGTTATGGATCTGCGTGAGGTTCCAGCGGCTCAGTACACAGCGGTAGAGATTCCGATTTTCACGACGATTCGAATGCCAATATCTGATGCTCTGGATGCGATGGCATGAGCGGTAAAAGCCAAAGAAGTTAAATAAAAAGCCCCGGCAAATGTGCCGGGGCTTTTTATTATTCGTTAGTTCTAGCCGTTTGCACCCGGCTCTGAAGAGTCGTAATCGTATTCGTAGTTCAACTTTATGAACTGCTGTTGATCTGAAGGAACCTGGTCCTCAGGGAAAATGGCGTTTACCGGACAGACTGGTTCGCAGGCAGCGCAGTCGATACATTCATCGGGACTGATGAAAAGCTGATTGTCACCAGGCTTCGAGTAAATACAGTCGACGGGGCATACGTCCACGCACGCACCGTCCATTACGTCAACACAATCCTTAGCGATGATGTATGTCATATCCGATGAGGCTCCTGAACTGTTGCGGCCAGTTCCTGTGCAGGCCGACTTGTTGGCAATTCCACGGCAGATTATACGTTTCCGCGATCCGTCATGAATAGGCTGACACTACCTTGTTTGTGTGGAAATGCCAGCCAGAAATCGAATAAATTCTAGGGGGTTAGTGTCCGCCGCAGGCGCAACCACCGCCACCGCCACCGCCGCCGCAACCACCGCCACCGCCGCCGCCGCCGCAACCACCGCCGCCACCACCACAGCCGCAGCCAGATGAGAAGTTGGGGTTAGAGATCACGAAGCCTGAGCGTTCGAATCCCTCAACGTAATCGATGCTTGAACCTTCGAGCATCGGGGCACTTTCGTCATCGACGAGTGCTTTGACGGTTCCTTCAACAACTGTGTCGGATTCGGAAGGTGTCTCTTCCAGTCCGAATACATATTCTATACCGCCGTGATCAGCTGTCGTAACTGCGATACGAAGGTACTGACCTTCGGCATCCTGCTCTTTTAATACTTCAAGCAATTTTGTTGTCGCTGCTTCAGTAAACTCTACAACGGTCGTTGAATTGACCATTTAGTACTCCAGATTGCCTAACGAAAGGTGAATTTGAGTTGCATTAACTACTTTACGCGCAATTTAAGTGAAAAGTACAGACTTCGAATATGAGGAATGTATGGTCGGAATTTCGCGTTATTCACGCAATGATCCTACCCCTATGAGCGGAATCCGGCGGTATCATTTACACCTGTAACGGTAATTCGCCAGATCAATTTCTGGTTGCTGCACAGCGAAATGGAACCGATTTTAATCTTTTCCAGAAACGCTCTACTCGAACGTCTAGATACTCAGTCTAGACCCCTGAACCTAATTAGGAAAATTGGAAAAAGCTCGAATGGACGAACTCGACCGACAGATAATCAATCTTCTTGAACGTAACGGCAGGGCTTCTAATGCACAAATCGCTCGCGATGTTGGCGTTAGCGAAGGAACGGTCCGCCGACGTTTGAAGCGCCTTATTAGCGAACAGATCATCAATGTAATTGCGCTTCCCGATCCTCGGAAACTGGGATACAACTCGGAAGCTCTCATCGGTATTCAGGTAGATCCTGACAAAGTGGATGAAGTCGCTTCGAAAATGGCGAATCTTGAGCACACTCGATGGGTGACTGTTACCACTGGTACCTACGATGTGTTCGCTTGGGCGACGCTACCGAACGCAGAGGCTCTTGGGCGATTCCTTCGAGATCAAGTCGGTGCCATCGATGGTGTTCGGCGCACCGAGACCTTCGTGAACCTTCAGGTCATGAAGCGTGAATTCGGCATACCCGCGTAGCCAACGTGTAGTCAGGTTTGCAAAATTACGAGATGCCGGGTACAAATCGGCATCTCGTTTTAGTTAACAGCCGGATTGGTTAACACCCAGTGGACCGTGTGGAAATATAATCAAGTTCGATTTGTGGCGTTCCTGTCGGTTGCAGATGTAACCCGCGGGTACCCTAAAGTACCGATGAACTAACGGCAGTCAATCAACAAGATTGCTATCGACCTTATGGAGATACCGATGCAGCAAACTGCTGTCACCTCACACAAAGTAGAGCCATTTACCCTGTTAGGGACGGCCGAGCCATCCCTATTTGAGCGGTTAGTGCCTGATTCTAATTTGTGGCACAAATCTGTCGCTGTCGTCGTCGGCATTGTCCTTGTGGCGCTTCTTGCGCAGGCTCGTTTCTTTTTGCCTGACAACCCGGTTCCAATCACACTTCAGGGATTTGGAGTACTGATGCTTGGAGGTGTGCTTGGTTGGCGTTTGGGTCTTGTTTCTGCGATCGGGTATTACCTTGTCGGAATGGCAGGCTTGCCGGTTTTTGCCAAAGGTGGAGAAGGCTGGGATTACGTAATCCATGGAGCTACCGGTGGCTACCTGATCGGATTCATACTGGCCGCTGGCGCAGTCGGATTCTTGTCACAGCGGGGCTGGAACCGCGGGCGAAGCCTGTGGCCGATGCTGATCGGTTCGCTGCTTATCTACGCACCTGCTCTCGCGTGGTTGAGTCTTTTTGATTTTGGATGGCCTGCAGACGGGAAACTTTTCTCTGCGGCACTGTACCCGTTCCTGCCCGGGGACATCTTGAAGTTGATGGCCGCCGCCGCAGTAACAGGCGGATTGTGGCGTTTCGCTGATAGCAGGCGGTAAAGCCGCTTAGACTCACTTGCTCTGGTATGCCCACTTATTTCGATTGGGCGCATCCATTATTTGAATGAACAGGAAAATTACGGTGTACAAGGACACGAACTGTGGAGAGCCACGTGAATCGATGGTTGATTCGCAAATTACAGTTGCTGGTTGGGTTCACAAACGACGCGACCATGGCAATCTGATATTTATCGACTTGCGCGACCGAAGCGGCTTGCTTCAGGTCGTGTTCAATCCTGAATTTTCCACGGCAGCTCATGATCTAGCACAGAGCCTGAGATCAGAATGGGTGATTCAAGTCACTGGAAAAGTAGTTTCACGACTTTCTGGCGCCGAGAATCCAGATCTACCGACAGGTGCGGTCGAGCTTTCAGCCACTGATCTAGTGATCCTTAATCGAGCTATTACACCTCCGTTCGAGGTGTCGGATGACGTTGAAGTGGATTTGAACACTCGGTTGAAGTATCGCTTCATGGATCTACGTCGGCCACGTATGCAAGAAATTCTTAAGCTTCGTCACAGGGTTACCCACATGATGTGGGATTATCTGACCGAGAAAGAGTTCACCCAGGTCGAAACACCTATCCTCATCAAAAGCACCCCGGAAGGTGCTCGCGACTACGTGGTTCCTAGTCGAGTTCATCCCGGTGATTTTTACGCTTTACCACAATCGCCTCAACAGTTGAAGCAGCTATTGATGGTCTCGGGAGTGGAGCGGTATTTCCAAATTGCCCGGTGTTTCCGTGATGAGGATCTCCGAGCTGATCGGCAGCCTGAACACACTCAGCTCGATTTAGAAATGTCTTTCGTTCACCAGGACGATGTGATGGCTGTAGTTGAGGAACTGTATACGCGCATCGTTAAGGAAACTGTGCCGGATGTTGCAGTAAACGGCCCGTTCGTGCGCCTAACTTACGCCGAGTCTATGGAGCGATTTGGAACTGATAAACCGGACATTCGTTTCGGAATGGAGCTAACGACCATCACCGAAATAGCGGCAACTTCGGACGCTCGAGTGTTTCAGGCAGTTGCGTCGTCGGGTGGTTCAATTCGTGGATTCGTAGCTCCTGGCTGTGGCAACTACGGACGTCGTCAGACAGATGATTTGACGGAATTCGCGAAATCGAGCGGCGCACAAGGCCTTGTTTTCATAGCAATCGATGAGAGTGCTCCCTCGATCGATGCACTTGAAGATGATCACATCAAGTCCCCGCTGAAAAAATTCCTATCGGTCGATGTTGTGAAGAAAATTGCCCCTGAGATGGGCGCAGGACCAGGCGATTTGATGTTGATTGTGGCTGGCACAGACAAGCTGGTTAACACCGTTCTTTCGAACCTTCGAAACGAGATGGCCAAGCGATTGGAAATGGTCGACCGGAAAGTGCTTGCATTTGTCTGGGTTTACGATTTCCCGTTGTTTGAGTGGGACGAAGATCTAAAGAAATTCGAGCCTGCCCACCACGTGTTCTCGTCGCCTAAATCAGAACACATGGATTATCTCGACACTGACCCTGGAAAGGTGATCGGAACCCTTTGGGACCTCGTGTGTAACGGTTCTGAAATGGGTTCAGGTAGCATTCGCATCCACGATAAGAACCTTCAGACTCGGTTGTTCAACATCATCGGGTATACCGAAGAGCAGATAAGTGATCGATTCGGCCAGTTGCTGACGGCATTTACCTACGGTGCTCCACCGCATGGTGGGATGGGACTGGGGCTCGATAGATTCGTTGCAATTCTGGCTGGTGAAGATGCAATTCGTGAGGTCATCGCTTTTCCGAAAACACAATCGGCTTTCGATCCGTTGTTCGAAGCTCCCTCGCGAATCGAAGACCAGCAGCTTGAAGATTTGCACATACGCGTAGTGATGCCGAAAGTGTAGTACCACGCATACGTGTAGACACCCTAGAATTTTAGGGGCCAGAAAACGCGACCCTGAGTTACAATTAGGGGTAATAGATGAGCGCCCAGTGGCGCTCGTTTCGTGCATGGAGCCACCGTGTGGTTCATTTTATTTGGTAACTAGCTAACTGGTTGTTTCGGAGAACGCGTTGAAATTTACTCGCGACGAAGGCGAAAATCGTCAAGCCATTCTTCACATCGAAGTAGAAGAAGATCGGGTGGAGAAGCATCTCCAACGAGCGCACCAGAAGGTTTCGGCGCGCATCAACATTCCAGGTTTCCGTAAGGGCAAAGCCCCTCGGAGCATTGTGGAACAGTTTGTAGGTCGGGATTATTTGCTTGACGAAGCACTGGAATCGCTAGTTCCCGAAGCCGTCGGGGTTGCGATAGAAGAGTCAGACATCGAGTCGACTCACACACCACCTCGAGTGAATGTGGTTGAGCGCCAGCCGATCGTGAAAATCGATGCGACAGTTGCACTTCCACCTCTAGCCACACTTGGTGATTACAAGAAGCTTAGGTTCGATGACCAACTTGAGGTTGTGACAGACGAACAAATAGAAGAACAACTTACCCAAGTCCAAGAGTCGGCAGCGACTTGGGAGTCAGCGACGCGAGCTGCGAAACTGGGCGACATGCTTACGATCACTTCAAAAGGGCTTGTCAACGGTAAGGAGTTTGCGAACGTCGAAAACGGCGAATTCCTCGCTACAGCCGGAAGCATGAACCCTGTTCCCGGATACGCTGAGCAATTGAAGGGCATGAAGGAGGGAGAAACTAAAGAGTTCGATATTGAGATCCCTGCCGATTACCCGAACGAAAAATTTGCGGGGAAAACTGCCAATTTCACTGTAGAAGTAGCAGAGGTAAAGAAGAAAGAACTGCCGAAATTGACAGACGCGTTAGCAGCTTCACTAGGTGAAGATTTCAAAACTGTCGCGGAATTGCGAACCCGAATTAGCGATAACCTCGAAGCGCAAGCCAAGGATACTCTGCGAAGATCGTTGGAAGAACAGATTGTTGATGCCTTGGTTGCAGAGGCAGAATTCGAAATCTCGCCAATGATCATTGAACACGAAGCTGAGCATGTACTGGAGGACCAGCAACGGCAGCTAGCCCAATACAACATCGATTTCCAGCAGTACATGCAAGGAATTGGCAAGTCGACAGAAGAAATCGTTGATGAAGCGAAGGCTTCGGCTGAGCTTAGACTTAAGCGGATGCTTGTTATCGATACTCTGGCTGAAGTCAGTGGTGCATCGGTGAGCGATGAAGAAGTCGCCACCGAAATCGCTTTTATGCAGGAAACTCCGCAGTACGAAAATGAAGATCTAAATACAGATGAAGCGCGTGATGCAGTTCAACGAATTTTGCGTCGACGAGCGGCAATTGATCACGTAATCGACGCAACTCACAAGCCAAAAGGTGCAAACCCTTCGGCGAAGAAAACTACAGCAACCAAGAACAAAACTGCTGCCACGGCGAAAGCTAAACCAGCTGCGAAAAAGAAACCGGCCAGCTCTGCGAAGGCAACAAGCCCGAGCAAAGCCGCTAAGAGCGACAAGTAGACCTCTGGGGGCAATGACAATGACATCGGGACTCATAACACCAAACTCGTTCGAATTCGGATCTGGCTCGGCTCAAGGTAAGGACAGCCCGTTGCTGCAATTGCCTGAAAGCATTGTGCCAATGGTTATCGAGACAGGCGCACGCGGTGAACGCGCTTACGATATCTACTCTTTACTATTGAAAGAGCGAATCGTTTTTCTCGGAACTCCTATCAACGCACAGGTAGCTAATCTGATCGTTGCTCAGCTTCTGTTCTTGGCACGGGAAGATCCTGACAAGGACATTAACTTGTACATCAACTCACCGGGTGGTGAGGTGTATTCAGGTATGGCAATTTACGACACGATGCAGTTTGTTCCGTGTGACGTCGCAACATTCTCGGTTGGACTCTGCGCCAGCATGGGTACCGTTTTGCTCACTGCCGGGACAGCTGGCAAGCGATTCACAATGCCTAACTCGACTATCCACATGCACCAGCCACTGAGCGGAACTCAAGGTCAGGCGTCGGATATTGAAATCCACGCTAGGGAAACTCTGCGAATTCAGGACCGCTTGCGTCAGATTATCGCTGACCATACGGGTCAATCTTATGAGCGCATCGCACGTGACTCAGACCGAGATTTCTGGTTGAATGCAGAGCAGGCGACTGAGTACGGACTCGTAGATGAAGTACTGAAACCCGAAACTAAGGCATCTGTTTAGAGCCTTTTCGGGCATTTCGATAAGCGGTTATATCTAGTAACAGGTCAGGCATTCAACACATGGCGATTGATCAGAAGAAAAAGGGTAGCGGCGACGGTTCAAACACCGGAGAGGCCTATTCTTGTTCGTTTTGCGGTAAGCCCCAGGAAAGCGTTCGAAGGCTGATTGCTGGACCATCGAAGATTTTCATTTGCAATGAATGTGTTGGCAGGTGCCAGCAGATAATTGCCGATGACAAACCGCTTGTAAAGCCTCACGCCAAACCAACCACGCCACGCGATATGTTCGAATTGCTCAACGAATACGTGATCGGGCAGGTGCGAGCAAAACGCGTGATCTCGGTCGGTGTCTACAACCACTACAAGCGCATCTGGTTCGGCACTGAAGACCCTGATGTAGAGCTTCAAAAGACTAACGTAATGCTGGTGGGGCCTACCGGTTGTGGTAAGACACATCTGGCACAGACCCTCGCACGAATATTGGATGTTCCATTCGCAATCACGGACGCCACCTCGCTTACTGAGGCTGGGTACGTCGGTGAAGACGTTGAGAACATTCTGCTTCGGTTGATTCAGGATGCTGAGTTCGATATCGCTCGAGCTGAGCAAGGAATTATTTACATCGACGAGATCGACAAGATTGCTCGGAAGTCAGCGAACCCATCTATTACACGTGACGTATCTGGTGAAGGTGTACAGCAAGCACTACTGAAAATTCTTGAAGGTGCTGTTGTAAACGTTCCGCCACAGGGTGGTCGGAAACACCCGCATCAGGAATTCCTACAGATCGACACGTCGAACATAATGTTTATTCTCGGTGGTGCATTTGATGGTCTCGGCGAGATAATCCAAGGACGGCAGACCAAGGATTCAACTTCAATTGGGTTCAATTCAATTGGTAAGGCAAGAGAAGACGAAGCCGCTGACTTCACCGCTGTAGTACCGGGCGACTTGCTCCGATTTGGATTCATCCCTGAATTCGTTGGTCGAGTGCCACTCGTGGTTGGTCTTGCTGATCTCAATCACGAAGAATTAGTTCAGGTTCTGACTGAGCCAAAAAACGCTCTTGTTCGTCAGTACGAAGCGTTGTTCAAGATGGACGGCGTGGAACTCCAGTTCGAAAAGGGTGCTCTAGAAGCAACAGCGAGGCTTTCGCGTGAACGTAAGGCCGGAGCCCGTGGATTGCGATCAATCGTCGAGGAACTTCTTGTTGACGTGATGTACGAACTGCCTTCGATGGAGGGCGTTACAAAGTGCATCATCAGTGAGGAGACGGTTACATCGAACGCTTGGCCGCAACTTCTCGATGAAAACGGTAATCGAGTGGACGGCAATCTACCTGAGGGCAAGCACAAGGCTGCCTAGGTATCGGATTTCGATTGTGAATAAAGAAAGCCTCGGCATTATTGTGCCGGGGCTTTCTTTATTGGTGCGTCATTGCAAGGGTTCTGACCGAGTAGCAATAAACACCGGAGAGTCGCATCGGGATTCTTTTGTCCCTCTCGACACCACATGCAACAATGTACTGATGGCGGTCTAGCGTGGATTTAATCAGAAATTGTAGATATGACGTTCGGTGGAAGTGGTTCGCAACCTATCGTGATTCCTAAGAATTACGGTGACGGTCCGTCATTGCGTGTTCCTGATCAGCCGCCGAGTAAAAGGCGACTATTTTTTGAGAAAGTGATCAAATGGGGTGGATAGCGATTACTGTCTTTTTCTTTGGATTATTCGTCTATACCGTAATTTTCGGTCTTGAAAAAGAACTCACGGAATCACAGATTACTCAGACTCAAGTAGCTGTTGAAGCAACGAGAGAGGCGCGACGTTAACCGGCGACTGAGAGTTCAACCTCTTGCGTGAGATCGACGATTTCGCCAGATACGCTCGGATTTATCCGACCCGCAGCAACTGCCTTGATCGTTTCGATTAACAGCGGTCGTTCTCGAATTAATCCGGCTTCACGTATCGCTTTGAATAGCGGAAGCTCTTCACCACGCTCGTTCTTCAGTGCGGTGACGTCAGCGTTCGAAATTTCGTTCCACAACAGATCGAACTCTGCACCACGAACAGAGAACTTCGTTGTTGCCAGAACCGGGCCTTCATCAACGTTTTCTGTCGATACGTGGATCATTGCACCAGTTTCATCGAGGCCTTTAGAAATTACGTCCCATACAGCTTGTTGCCACATGCCTATGGTTCCGCCGGGTAGGGCAGGGTGAAGGTTGAGCGTGAGGTACTCAGAGCAGAGCAATGGTGCAATGAGCATGTACCCCGCGTGAACGGCAATGTCTGCGCTGTGTGGGCGTAGGAGCTCGATTGCCGCCCGGTCGAAATCTTCTCGCAACTCGGCCCAAGGTCGGTTGTTGTGCGCCTTCCTGAAATCTCTGGAGGAGAGCATTACAAGTGGGATGTCGCGAGATTCGACAAGTTGAAGAAATTTATCGGTGAGTTCGGTTTGGCCTTTAACTCGGTTTACAAAAACAAATGCGAGTTCTGCTGCCAGATCATCGGAATCTATGGCATCTAGTGCTGCCTTGAGCAGTCCGAATGATCCTTCGCCTCTGCCAGTCGAGAACCAGCCGACTCTAATCGACCCTTTATCGCCTGAAAAGGCATTCGAGGTCACAGGCTAAGCATCCTCATCATCGAAACCGTCTGGCTCCGGAACGAGATTCATCTGCTCGGCAAAATTCGCTTGCAACCTAGTGATCTTCAATTCGGACGACGAGAGAATCTCGTTGCACTTCGTGGCAAGCTTCATGCCCGATTCGAACAGATTTGTAGCTTCGTCTAGTGACAACCCGCCGGCTTCGAGCTTTCGCACGACTTCCTCGAGTTGAGAGAAAGAGTTCTCAAACGATTTTGCTGCAGGTTTTGGCTCTGGTGTTTTCGGAGATTCGGCCATGTTTTTTCCGTTGGGATGCTGTTGATATTGATTGTATCTGTTAGGTGGCGAAGCGAAATAAATAACAGGTTAACGTGACGAGGTAATCAGTTATGAATCGATGCTTTTACTGGTGGAGGCGACCTCATCGACAGTCGTTTTAACAGTGCCATCAGCAAAAGTGACACCAAGTTTGTCACCTGTAGAAAATTGAGTTGCACTTGTTGCCACACTGCCATCAGTACGCCGGGCGATGGTGTAGCCGCGGCCAAGTATTTTGGCGGGACCAAGTGCATTCAATGATGCTTCTACTGTTGCTAGCCGCTGTTTGGAAGATTCGACCAGTCGCTGCCCCGCAAGACGTGCTCGGGTGAGCAGGTCGTCAATGCGTTGCCGTGGCATGGTCGTGTCGGGAATCTTGCGATTCATTCGATCTACAGCCAGTTCGAACTGCGATCTGCTGTCACGAATACTCCTGCTAATTATCTCGTCGATACGCACCGCGTAGCCTGAAACGTAACCACCAAGATCACGAACATCAGGCGCTACGATTTCCGCTGCTGCGGAAGGAGTTGGGGCACGCCGGTCGGCAACATAATCGGCAAGTGTAGTGTCGGTTTCATGACCAATTGCACTGACGACGGGCACGTTGCTAGCAAAAATTGCTCGGGCGACGCTTTCTTCGTTGAATGCCCAGAGATCTTCGAGCGAACCACCGCCACGGGCGACGATTACGACATCGATGTCGTCGAACGTATTGAGGGCTCGGAATGCCTGAACAATTTCGGGTGCAGCTTTTTCACCCTGGACCGATGTTGGGATCAAGATGATTTCGGCCAGCGGATACCGGCGGGTGAGGACGTTGATGATGTCCTGAATCACGGCTCCAGTTGGCGAAGTGATTACCGCGATTCGGGCTGGTAGCTCTGGGATTGCGCGCTTACGATCAAGTTCGAAGAGCCCTTCGATTTCGAGGCGCTTTCGCATCTCTTCGTACGCCTGCTGAAGAGCACCAATACCGTCGGGCTCAACCTGATCGACGTAAAACTGTAAGTCGCCACGCGATGTGTACATGGATATTCGACCACGGCAAATGACCTGAGTGCCATCGGCGAGAAATTGACCTCCTCGCCCGGACCGGAACATCACACATCGGAGAATTGACTGTTCGTCTCGAAGAGCGAAATAGTGGTGGCCTGAGGACGGTTTTCGATATCCAGATACTTCGCCAACAACTGTGAGATCAGCGAGCCGAGGATCCGATTCGAGACTGGCTTTTAGATAGTCGGCAACGGCACTTACGGTGTACGCAGTTTGTCGTCCTGAATTATTTTCGCTTGAGTTGTAGTTGCCGGTCATCTCAGCATTTTTTCATAGCAGCGGGGAAGCTACCAACGCGTACAGTAGTAAACAAGTATGAATGCCTAGGTTAGAACAAAGGCACTCGTACTGAAGATGATTAGGAGTCTGCTCGACCGGTGTAAGCACCTGTAGTTGAGTTCACGAGAATTCGATCGCCAGTTGAAACGAACAATGGAACTTGTAGCGTTAGGCCGGTTGTTGTCGTTGCCGGCTTTGTCGCACCACTCTGTGTGTCGCCTCTGAGACCTACTTCGGTCTGGCCGATCTCGAGAGTGACTGAAGGTGCCACATCAACTGACAAAGGGATGCCTTGGTACATCATGACTTGGAGCGTGTCACCCTCTGAGATGTATTTAAGGGCGTCACCCAGAACCTCTTCGGTGATTGCAAATTGCTCAAATGTTTCGGTGTCCATGAAGTTGTGCATATCGCCATCCGGGTACAGATACTGGACGGTTGGAGTGTCGACTTCAGCACGAGTTAGTTTTTGGTTCCCTGCAAGCTTTCGCTCATAGACATTTCCGGTTTTCACCTGCCGAACTTTGAGCGTCAGGGTCGGTGGAGCCTTTGGTGCCTGACGGTGTTGCCACTCGAGGATCTGGTAGACCTCATCGTCGAGGAGGATGGTCATATTTCGACGAATTTCACTTGAAGAGATTGTCATCGCAGTTCCTGAGGTTCCTTTAGCCGCTATTGCGGCGGTGTCACTTGTTCGGTTTCGGTATCAAATATACGGGATAGATTGGCGTTAGAACGTCATCTTGGTGGCGTGACTCATTACGCGAGCCGTGTCGTTCTCAAGAACGATGACATCTTCGATTCGAACGCCGCCCCAGCCAGGAATGTATATTCCGGGTTCGATTGTGAATGGCATACCGTTTTCTAGTTTACCTTTCGAGTTTGGTCCGACTCCGGGGTTTTCGTGAACTTCGAGCCCGAGACCGTGCCCGAGGCTATGCCCGAAATCGTTTTCGTGGCCTGCTTCTGTGATTATTTTTCTTGCGATAGCATCACACTCTTCGCCGGTCATGCCTGATGTCACTATCTCGATCGCAGCGAGTTGGGCGGTGAGCACGATGTCGTAAACCCGTTTTATTTCATCGTTGGCTCGACCGAGAACGACTGTACGGGTCAGGTCGGAGCAATAGCCTTGGTATCTGGCACCACAATCAAAGACGATTGTCTGGCCTTCAACCAACTTGCTGTCGCTTGTAGCATGATGAGGTCGTGCGGCATTAGGGCCTATGGCTACGATAGTTTCGAAGGAAATCGATTCGGCGCCGCGTTCTCGGACTGCTTTTTCGAAGATCCAAGCAGCTTCTTTTTCGGTCATGCCGACTTCGAGTCGTGCAGCCGTTTCTTCAAATGCCTGATCGCCTATGTCAATAGCACGTTGAAGGAGTTCAAGTTCGTCATGATCTTTATAAGCGCGAAGATCTACACCAATTCCAGACGTCGGTTTTAATTCAGGGTCTGAGTCGTTTTCTTTGAGAGCTTTCTTGAAGCGTTCGAGTGTGCCGACGGTCATATCATCAGCTTCGAATCCGAGTGTTTTTATCTCGAATTCCTGTACTAGTTTCGCAAGCCAGCCGGAATTGCCGCCGATACGATCCACTCGCCAGCCGGAAGCCTGTTGAGCAGCTTGTTCGGTGTAGCGGAAATCGGTGCATATGACAGCATCGCTCTGGGTCACTAGCAAGTAACCGGCGCTGCTTACAAAACCAGAGATATATCGTCGATTTTCATCGTTGCTGACGAAGATGGCGTCAATTTCGTCTTTGACGAGACGATCTCGAAGTTTTTGGACACGCGAAGGAAATCGGAAATCGCTCAATGCGGAGTAGCTCCGTGATTGCTAGCCGTTGATGACTGCTGAAAGGTGGTCGATGGCGTAAATGTACCCGGATGGTCCGAATCCCGCCATCTGGCCAATCGCTTTAGCTGCGAATACCGACTCTTGTCGGAATTTTTCTCGGGCGTGTATGTTCGACAGATGGACCTCGATGAATGGCAATCCGGCATCGAGCAGCGCGTCGAGAATCGAGTAACCCACCTGGGTTAGAGCCCCTGCATTGATTATCACTCCGTCGGCACCAGCAGATGATTCCTGAATAAAATCTACAATCGAACCTTCGTGATTTGATTGAAAGAATTTTACTTCGATACCCAAAGTTGCGGCTTTGTCGGAGATGTCACTCTGGATATTTGCGAGGGTTTTATTCCCGTAGAGAGATGCGTCTCGCTTACCGAGGTTATTCAGGTTAGGTCCGTTGATAACAAGAATTGTTGCTGGCAATGTTCGCTCCCGTGGGTCGGGTCTTTCAGGTTTTGGAACGGCGACAATAAGCCACGTTCATTCCTCATGTACTAAGCGTACTACGGTCTGTCAGCAGATATCTGCAAATTAAGTTTCACTGAATGGATACGAATCGTCCGAGCGGGTTAGTGTCTAGGATTTATTGGCTCGGGGGTGTGCTCTCAAATAAACCTTTCGAGCCTGTTCTGTGGAAACGTGTGTGTAAATTTGCGTTGTGGCTGGACTACTGTGACCAAGAAGATCCTGTACAACTCTAAGATCTGCACCGCCATCCAATAGATGAGTGGCGAAGCTGTGTCGTAAAGAATGAGTATGAAAGTTTGGGTCTAACCCGGCTGCAAGTGAGTATTTTTTAACGATCCGTTGGATTGATCTGGTAGATAACCTCCCGCCGGATTGGTTCATCCACACGGCTGAATCAGATCGACGATTTACAAACTTGATCCTGACGTTATTCAAGTAGTTATTGAGCCAGCGGCTTGCGTGCTCACCGAATAGCGCTATTCTTGGCTTCGATCCTTTCCCAATGACACGAACTTCTCGACTCGGGTGATCGATGTCGGTGACATCCATTGCGTTCACCTCAGATACTCGAAGGCCGGTGCCGTACAAAAGCTCAAGAAGAGCCCGATCTCTAATTCCTGAGTCTGTGGAGGTATCGGGTTCGTCCAACAAACGCTCTATCTCAAAACTCGATGCGACCGGAGGAAGTTTCTTCTCTTTTTTTGGCCCGGTGACAAGCTCGGCCTGATCTAGTTCGATCACACCCGAGCGGCGTAGGAACTGGAAGAACGATTTCAATGCAGACAGCTTACGGGATACGCTGCTTCTGCTGAATTTGCTGGCGATTAACCAAGCTAAGTACCCACGAAAAAAAAGGCGATCTACGCTGGACAGGTCGACCACGTCTCTATCATCCAGATATTCGACAAGAGGCACAAGATCGTTCACGTAGTTGCGAACTGTATGCTCTGCGAGCTGGCGGGTTGTTGATATGTGCTCGGCATAGTCGCGGACGAATCCCGATATGCCGGGGACATGGGATTGCCGTAGAGCTTCTTCCATGGCGGGTGAGGGAAGTCGTTTGGCGGTTGTCATTTCTGAACCGCCAAACTCACAACTCTCGCTCGTTGGGTTTCATCACCCGCGACAGGGCTAAGCTTTGGCAACTGCCTTCTTAGCAGAGGCTTTTTTAGTAGCGGCCTTCTTGGTCGTGGTCTTTTTGGCTGCAGCGGTTTTCTTTGCAGGTTTCTTCCGGGCTCCGCGTTTGGCTTCAGCTTCTGCTGCGGCAATCGCAGCAGCTTCGGGGTGCACGATTGAACACTTTTCCATCGCAGTTTTCCATGCGATCTCCCAGTTTTCTTTGACTTCACCTGTGGCTCGTTCACCGGGGCGGGTAGAGATAGATACGCGGCATTCCGGAAATTTGCCGCACGACAGAAATTTGCCGAACCGCCCGGTACGGATGACGAGATCATCTCCGCCTTCGCATTTTTCATCGCTTACCTGAACGAGCTTTGCCCGATCGACACGGTCAGCCTTTTCGGTAGTTTCTGCGACAGCTTTGTCGAACGGGCCGAAGAATTCCTTCAGCATTTCGACCCAATCTTGCTGACCCTCTGCCACTGAGTCGAGTTTTGACTCCATGTCAGAAGTAAAGCCAGTATCCATGATGTTTGCAAAGTGTTCGGATAAGAAATCCGAAACCGTTGAACCCATAGGAGTTGGCTTGAATCGTGATTTATCACGATCAACATACTGTCTTCTTTCGATTGTGCCGACAATCGATGCGTATGTGCTAGGGCGACCTATTCCCTGTTCTTCCAAAAATCGAATCAGATTGGCTTCGGTGTAGCGAGGCGGTGGCTGAGTGAACTTCTGATCGGCGTTTACGGTCTGCTTATTAAGCTGGTCGCCTTCATTCATCGCCGGGAGTTGGTTGTTTTCTTCATCCTCGGCATCTTCATCTTTGGTTTCGATGTACAGCTTTCGGAAGCCATCGAACTTGATTACAGATCCGGTTGCCCGAACGGTGTAAGCATTTCCGTTGAGTGCGGTTGCGGAGATATCGACACCGGTGTTATCTACGATAGCGTCCGACATCTGGCTGGCGATAGTTCGTTTCCAGATCATTGTGTAGAGACGAAGTTGCTCACTCGACAGGAACGGTGCGATTTTTTCAGGGGTGTTCGATGCTGAGGTAGGTCTAATAGCTTCGTGCGCTTCCTGTGCCGATTTACTCCGAGTTTTGTACTTTTTGGGTCCGGTTGAGTATTCGTCACCATAGGAAGATTTGATGAAGGTTTGTGCCTCATCCAGTGCATTTTGTGCGAGATTCACTGAGTCGGTACGCATGTAAGTGATCAGGCCGACCGGCTCAGCACTCCCGATTTCGAGACCTTCGTATAGGTCCTGAGCAATTCGCATCGTGCGTTGGGCACTGTAACGGAACGAACGTGCGGCTTGCTGTTGCAATGTGCTGGTCGTAAAAGGCGGTTTGGGTTTCTGCTTGGCTTCTTTTCGCGTAACTTGTGCAACTACGTATACCGCAGCACTGAGGTCGGACTTAATGGCCATCGCCGTCGTTTCGTTATCTACGACGGGCTTGCCCTTTTGATTGGGGATGGCGGTTAAATTGGCGTTGAAGAGGAACTTTCGGTTACCTGAGTCGGTTTCAAGATCGACGGTTATCACCCAGAACTCTTCGGCTTTGAATGCTTCAATCTCGCGTTCGCGGTCGACAATAATGCGTAACGCTACTGACTGGACTCTCCCTGCGGAGAGCCCTCGTTTCACCTTGCTCCAGAGCACGGGGCTCAGCTTGTAGCCAACGATCCGATCGAGCACTCGACGGGCTTGCTGGGCGTTGACCAACTCCATATCGATATCTCGTGGGTGGGCAAACGCTTCTTCAACGGCAGAACTTGTTATCTCGTGGAACACGACACGCTTTAGATTTTTTGCCTTACCCAGATCAGCAGCCTCAACGAGGTGCCATGAAATTGCTTCACCTTCACGGTCTGGGTCAGTCGCTAAGTAAACAAAGTTGGCCTGTTTTGCAGCTTTCTTTATCTCGCTGATAAGGGTCGCTCGACCACGTACATTTTCGTAAGTGGGCTCGAATGTGAGGTTCTCAACGTCGACACCTAACGAGCTTTTAGGAAGGTCTCGAACGTGCCCCATCGAAGCTTTAACAATATATTTGTCGCCGAGGAACCGGCCTACTGTTCGGGCCTTCGCTGGAGATTCGACGATTACAAGATCGCGCTTTGACGTGTTCGCCAAGTGTCTATTCCCTTTTTGAGGTGGTTACCAAATATCAAGGCGAGACCACCGGACGTTCTTTATCAGCAATGAATTGCATCGAACCGACCTGGTGGGCAGTCCCGCGCAGTTCTAACATCACTAAAACAGAGCTTACCGATGCTGCCGTTTCGCCAAGCGCTCTGGTGATGTCATCGACGTGTATCGGCTCGCCTGAACTTTCAAGGAGATCGATAACGCGTCGTTCGATACTTAATACATTGTTCTCACGCGCGAGGTTGTCAAGCGCGTTTTCGCCAAACTCAGCACTTTTCTCGGCGGAACCTTGGTTTTTGGAAATGCCGAGAAAAGACTGAACAGAACGAGTTTCGATATTGAGATCTTCAATTATGTCAGCGGCAGTTGTAGTCAGCTTTGCGCCTTGCTGAATTAACCAGTTGGTACCTTTGCTCTTTTCGCTCAATGCGCTTCCGGGAACGGCAAAGACATCTCGATCTTGCTCAAGTGCCCAACTGACAGTGAGCATGGCACCGCTTTTGTACGCAGCCTCAACCACCAGAACTCCGCGACACAACCCACTGATTACCCTGTTTCGTCTTGGGAAATGTTGAGGAAGCGCACTTACACCAGGAGGGTACTCGGTGACAAGCGCACCATTCTCTAGAATCTTCTCGGCCATCGGAATATTCCGTTTCGGATACATTTTATCGAGGCCAGATCCAAGAACAGCTACGGTGCGCCCGCCAGCCTCCAACGCCGAACGATGGGCGGCGGTGTCGATTCCTCTGGCTAACCCTGACACCACGGTTACTCCAGCTCTTGCGAGATCGTAAGAAATCCGCCGAGTCATCTCTAGTCCGTACGGTGTTGCATCTCTTGAGCCGACGACGGCTATCGTCGGCTCGTCTGCACCGAGCATCTGGCCCTTTACATAAATAACGCTGGGAGCTGCCGGGGTTTCAGCAAGCTGTGATGGGTACTCAGGGTGACGTAGGTGGAGCGCTGTCATACCGAGCCGTTCTATCGCTTCGACAATTTCGTATGGCTCGTTTTCAGTTCGGAATAGTTCTGTTTCAGGTGCGATTTTTCTCGGGACACCGGCAACGACGAGATCGGAAATAGATGCATGCCATGCGGCTTCCAAATTCCCAAAACGTGCTTCCAGTTTCATAAACGTTGCAGGGCCGATGCTCGAAATTTTATGAAACGCGATCCAATACTTTAAGTCATTCATGCGGCAAATAATGACCTAGTATTAGGAGCAATGGCAAGTCAACGTGGCACGATTACAGCGTGACACAATAATTAAATGTGGCGGAGAGGACAGGATTCGAACCTGCGGTGAATTTGCACCCACACACGCTTTCCAAGCGTGCC
>JABMNN010000012.1 GCA_013204545.1 Chloroflexota bacterium
CAATCTCAACGTTTCTTCGTTGTGTGGTGTCGGCTGCGCCGTTCGCTGCTTGAGTCGCCAACAGAAGACCAAGAGCGTGGACGTCGTGCGGTACTCGTTCTGGATGCGAAGGTTCAGGGTTATCGTCCCACCAGTCGTATGGACGTATGTCGTGCGAAGGAGCCTGAGAGAAGAGCGTTATGCCGCCACCGTTTTGTTCAAGTGCCCAAGAGGCGTAGCCGGGATAATCAGCCGTCCACTGATCCGACGCACCAATAATAGACGCTGGGCAAGCGAAGTTAACAAGCCGGGCGATTCCACTTCCGTCAGATCGATTTATCGCCAGTACAAATAAAGCCGCATTGCCGGGTCGCCCTGGCCCCTCTGTAAAAGTCGAAATATCAGGAAGTAGTGTTCCCGTTGACCCCATTGAGGCTGGTTCAAGCGAGCCAGTGGCTACTCGAACGGCCCCTGCAACTTGCTCAGGCAGATAGGCGGAATAGTTGGCATACTGAGGATCATCACGCCAGAGTGGCGGGCTTGTAGCATTGCCGCTAGCCATAACCCACACCGAATTTCCGCCTACCTCTGCCGCTTTACCACCTACAGACTTGATTGCTCGCACCAAGTCCGCTGCAATGCCCCAGACGTCAAGACTAACGAGTACAACCCGGGTCCCTCTGGATTCCAGTACTACGACTCTGGCCAGTAGATCATCGAGAACACCGGTGGAAGCGCGCTCACTGTGTTCGGGTCCGCCAATAATGAACCCAACAGGAGGCGTGATTACCACTCGACCAGCTCCGGCTCGAAACAATCCGGGATCGGTCTTACCAGCCATTTCCAGAACCATTCAAATTCCCATCTTAGTTTTCAAAATACCAGTCACCGGTCGATTCGAAATATCAGATAACGATATCAGCGGTTCGATGCCAAAGGACGTGTACCAATTAAGCGACTGAATGATACGCTCGGCATAATTCACTTACGATGGTCGGCATGACCGACCTCGCTAGGCGCGGCCGAAAGGAATTATGTAGTGGAGCGGTTCGAGATATTCGACGATGATTTTCAGAGAATTCTCGGGTCATAACCTAAATTGATCCACCGAGCGGATGGACTTGCCTTCGCAGAAGGTGTTTGCTGGGTCCAGTGCCTGAATAGAGTCATCGTCAGCGACATCCCCAACAATAGAATTGTGAGTTGGAGCGAGCCAGACGGCTTCGGCGTGTATAGAGAACCTTCAGGCTGTTCAAACGGTAACACGATGACAGGGAAGGGTGTGTGATTTCGTGCCTAACTCGTGGACGAGCCGTAGTTCGCGAAGAACTCAATGGCACGATGACCACGGTTGCGGATTCATTCACTGGCGTAGACTCACGTCACCGAATGATGTCGCAGTGAGGTCTGATGGTTCGATCTGGTTCACCGATCCTGACTAAGGATTCCTCCAGCCAGAGCTCGGTCACGGCGATATTCCCGAGCAAGATCGCAATCGGGTGTTTCGGGTCGATGGCGAGACTCTTGAGATTTCAATGGTTAACGAAGACTTCGATAAACCGAATGGAATAACTTTCTCACCCGATGAGTCGGTTCTGTACGTTGGTGACACAGGCCGAACTAATGGAGAGTTTAGACCACACAATCTGATGGCATTCGATGTTGTTGGCGGTAGCCTCGAAAACCCGAGGCTTTTTGCAAAAGTCGACCCGCACGTGCCCGGCGGTTTCCGAGCCGATGTGAACGGCAATATCTGGGTGGCTGCGGGAGATGGTGTCCAAATCTTCAACCCGGCTGGCGATTTGCTGGGTAAAATCCACACGCCCGAAGTGGCCGTCAACCTTTCTTTTGGGATGTCCGACGAACAAACACTCTTCATTGGTGCGACGAGTTCAATCTGGAGCATCGAACTAAATATTGCAGGAGCTACGCGTCCTACCTACTGATTTGAATTCGCCCTAGCTTCACAGCGACTCTATGGCGAATGTAAATTACTCAGAAACGAGCCAATTACCCTATGACAGCAGAACCCAAGACTTTTCCAAATCATCGCTCGCAGACCCCACCCGAAGAACTTCTTAAAGGCATAGAGGTTATCGATAGTCGATTCCTTGAATTGATCGATGCCGATGCCGAAATATCGAAGCATTGGACCGGATGTGAGTGGGCCGAAGGACCCGTCTACTTCCCTGAAGGGGACTATGTTCTGTGGTCGGATATCCCAAATAACCGAATCTTGAAGTTCGATGCTCGCTCAGGCGACACCACTGAGTTCCGCGCGCCTTGTAACAACACAAATGGGCACTACCGAGACCAGCAAGGCCGACTAGTCTCTTGCGAACACGCAGCTAACCGAATCTCTCGTACCGAAGCCGACGGAACTGTCAATACATTGGTCGACAACTGGCAGGGCAGGCGTCTGAATTCTCCTAATGACCTGGTGGTGAAAACTGATGGAACGATCTGGTTCACTGACCCTCCATACGGCATTCTCTCCGACCGCGAAGGAAATAAACGGGAATCTGAGTTGGATGGCAACTTTACTTACAGGTTCGATCCAGAAACCAGTGAGCTAACGATTGTCGATCGCATTGGTGATCGGCCAAATGGTCTGGCATTCTCCCCGGACGAAAAACTATTTTACCTAGCGGACACTGGTGAGTCGCGAGATATCACCGTGTTTGACGTCAGCGAAGACGGAAAGACACTTTCGAATCGACGCCTATTCGCTAAGGTTCGACCCGGAGCATCTGACGGGTTTCGCGTCGACGAGTTAGGCAATATTTGGACAAGCGCACGTGACGGAGTCCAGTGCTACTCGCCAGAAGGAATACTACTCGGCAAGATACTCATACCTGAGCAGGCAACGGCGAATCTTGTGTTCGGCGATAACGATGGCAAGCGCATATACATTTGCGGTGATACGTCTCTCTACTCAGTCCGTGTGAATGTAGCTGGGGCGCACCGTTATTGGTAGTCGGTTGAAGGTCCGATACGGCGTATACATAAGTCGCGCAGATTTTCTCTGTGCTTCGGTGGTAATCCCATTGAAATACACTGAGAATGATTTGCGTAAATTACTTGATGAAGATAACCATCTAAACAGGCTGGCTTGAAATGAAAGTAGCGATTGGTGCCGATCACGGCGGCTATGAGTTGAAATCCTACATAGTCAATGTTCTTGAAACTCTCGGCCACGAGATTGTCGATAAAGGTGCTTACCAGTACGACGCTGAGGATGACTTTCCAGACTTCGCCGGACCCGTTGCAGCATCCGTTCAGGCGGGTGAAGTCGAACGCGGAATCGTTATCTGTGGCAGCGGAGTTGGGGCAACGATCGCAGCAAATAAGTACCCCGGAGTTCGAGCAGGGCTTTGTCACGACACCTATTCAGCTGGTCAGGGAGTCCGCCACGACGACATGAACGTTCTATGTATCGGCGCTCGCGTGGTCGGAGTCGCTCTAGCAGAAGACCTCGTGAAATCTTTCATGGTCGCTAATTTAGAAGCAAATGAGCCGCGATTCCAACGTCGCCTCGACAAAGTTACCGCCATCGAAAAAGATCAAATTTCAAAGAATTAATCACCGCACTGCCGCACAAAATCCACTCACCCCAATACCAACCCGTTGGCAACAAGGAATAAATGAACAACATCCAGAAAGCCCTCGAAAATGGTCAGTCGATATGGCTCGACTCGATCAGCAGAGACATGCTTCGATCAGGCGGACTGCAAAGGTTTGTTGATCTTGGAGTTACCGGCGTCACTTCGAATCCGTCCATATTCGACAAGGCGATTGCGGATAGTGATATCTACGACGAGTCGCTCAAGGAATACGCTAAGGACGGAGCAGACCGCCAGACCATTTTCGAGCGGCTGGCAGTCGACGATATTCGAGATGCTGCGGACGTTCTGCGCCCTGTTTATGACAATGCCAGCAAATGTGACGGCTACGTCAGCATCGAGGTTTCACCAACGCTCGCGGCCGACACCACAGGCACGGTGACGGAAGCACGTCGACTCTGGACTGCGATAGATCGACCAAACGTGATGATCAAAGTTCCCGGTACCCCTGAGGGCGTACCTGCAATCAAGACGTTGATCTCGGAAGGTATTAATGTCAATGTCACACTTCTGTTTTCACTCGACGCCTACACTGCTGCGGCCAACGCCTACATCGAGGGGCTATCCGAATTTGTGAAGGCAGCCCGAGGCATGCCAGCGGCTGTGGCTTCAGTCGCCTCGTTCTTCGTTAGCCGGGTAGACAGTTCGGTCGACAAAGCCCTTCCAGAAGGACACGAACTCCGTGGCAAGATCGGAATCGCTAACGCCAAAATCGCCTACGCAAGATTCAACGAGATATTTGATCGCAGGCTTGGCGGTGGAGGATCATTCTTCCCATTGCACACAACCGGGGCGCAAGTGCAACGACCTCTATGGGCGTCGACTGGTGTCAAGAGCACTGAATACTCCGACACGATGTATGTCGATGGACTGATGGGCCCAGACACCGTGGACACCGTTCCCGAAGCAACGATGTCTGCCTTCAACGATCACGGGAGTCCAGGCTCCGATCTCACCACAGGTCTGGATGAGGCAATTGCTCAGATCAACGCACTCGCTGACGCTGGCATTTCGCTAGATTCAATCACTGACAATCTTCTCATTGCAGGAGTTGCAGCGTTCGCTGATTCATACGAGTCGCTGCTCGGGCGCATCGAAGACAAGCTGAAGTCACTGAGCAACTAGTTCAGGAGAAACGACCTTATGTCTGAAAACCAGAATGTGCCTATAGCTGAGGCACTACAACGTCTGGTGGAGGAATCGTTTGCGTCGCGACTCTGGCGCCGGGATCCCACACTCTGGCCAAAACCTTCCTCAGGAGGCGACCCACCAGCAAAAACGCTCGGTTGGCTTGATCTGCCAATGCGTCTATCAATGCTGGCCGTGCAGTTCGATGGTCTGAACGCGCAGCTAATTGCTGATGGCTTCACTGATGTCGTGGTACTCGGAATGGGCGGTAGCAGCATGACCCCACTCACTCTGAGTCGCCTGTTCAGAAAATCTATCTCGGAGAATCCAAATCTGATTCGTATTCACGCGCTGGACACCGTGAATCCAACGACAATAGCAAATGTTACGCGGAGTCTTGATCTGGCCAAGACTCTGTTCTTCGTCTCGAGTAAATCAGGGACGACTGTCGAACCACTCACGCTTGAGGCTCATTTTCGATCAGCAATGACCGGAAACGCCCATATCAAAGCAGATCGACGAAATTTCGTCGCATTGACCGACCCCGGAACGCCGCTTTCAGAACGAGCGCGAGCAGGTGAGTTCGGCACATGGGTAGCGACACCCGAGGATGTTGGGGGCAGGTTTTCCGCACTTAGCGCTTTCGGAATGATGCCCGCTGCAGCAGCAGGAATAGATATCCGAAAGTTCGCTGAGTCGGCTGCCCGTGTAGCGTCAACCAGCCAATCTGATGATCAAGGCAACCACGGACTGATGCTCGGGGCATTCCTCGCAGCTAACGCGCTCGAAGGCAGGAACAAAGTCACTCTGGTTACGAACCCAGAATACGCAGCGTTTGGCATGTGGGTCGATCAGCTTCTTGCGGAATCAACGGGCAAAGATGGCGTCGGGCTGATTCCGGTCACCGACGAACCGGTGTTAAGTGTCGATAAATACGGAAACGATCGACAATTCGTTGTCTACGATACAGACTCCAGCAATGAAACACTGAATTCTCTTTTAGATGACATCGCTTCCGCCGGGCACCCCACATTCATGATTTGCCAACTCGATTCAGACAAATACGAAATTGCCGGCGAATTTTTCAAATGGCAGTTTGCAACAGCGGCTGCCTCGTCGTTAATGGGCATATACCCGTTCGATCAACCCGATGTCGAGGCAGCAAAAGCGAAATCTCGTGAATTACTTTCATATCCAACCATAGGAATTCAAGACGTTCCAATCGGTGATGCAATAGACATAGTTGCCAGCCAAACAGTCCCAAGATACGTCGCCATCACAGCATTTCTCCCTGAATCCCCAGAACTCACATCCGCATTCTCTGATCTACGCAAGGCAATATCTGAGATAACAGGAATGGCAACCACATTCGGATACGGTCCTCGGTATCTGCATTCGACCGGCCAGCTGTATAAAGGGGGCCCGCAGAACGCAATTGTGATGGGTTTTGTAGCGGGGAAATACGATCATCTTGCGGTACCGGGGGAGTCGTATACGTTTGGTCAATTGACCGAGGCTCAAGCTTGTGCCGATTTCATTGTTATGGCACAAGGCGGTCAAACGGTTCTCCCGATCAAGCTTGGAAGCGATCTTATCGAGGGAATTACATTCGCAACAAAGTTATTGAACAGGAATTGATCAGATAGAACGGATCCCAACAATTAACGGAGACCTTCACATGACCAACTCGGCAGACAACTCAAACATCAACTACTTCATCGCCCTCGACGATCGAGTCGATTTCTGTACGGAGGTGCTGGCGACAGTTGGCGAACCGACAGCAAGTGATCGAGAGCAGGTGGCCAAGCTCAAGCGAGTGGTGTTTGATGGGATTACAAGTGCTGTCGAAAACGGTCTAGCGAAATCGAGTATCGGAGTCTGGGCAGACAGCGATCTTGGAGAATCAGTTCTTCTACGAGCAAAAGCCATGTCGTTGACTACCGCATCTTCTCCAGGGTGCGGAGATCATTCACTCGGTCGTATAAATGTCGATTACACAGCAGTTCAACTAACTCTCAATCCCGATGGCCCAGAAGAAGCACGAAATGAGCTACTAGGACGATTGAAGATCGTGTCGGATACAGCGAGTGAGGAATCAATTCCATTAATGATCGAGTTGGACACGGTGCCTACTTCAACTCAGATTGAAATGTACGGAGGGGGATCAGAGGCACGTGACACGTTACTCCTCATGGCGGTTCAGAAGCTTCAAGATTCCGGAGTGCATCCGTCAATCTGGGCTTTTGAACCAGCTGATGACGATACATTCACAGAAGCGATCACAGCTCAAGTGCATCTTGATGACCGCAACAGCGGAGTGTTACTCGTTGTAGCTGGAGACCTTTCAACCGGTAATGTCGGAGACGCTCTTTCTAATAACGAGCAGAACACGGTTTCACTGGCAGCCCGTACCCTCGGGATATCGGGTGTGTTAATTAGTCCAGGCGCCTACTACCGCCATCTTGTTCGGCTTAACCAAGGCATAATCGAACGCGATGTGGCCGTTGAAGTAATTGCGGCGCAGTTTGGCAACATCGGGAGAATATTCGAAAAATCTCGAGCTGCCTCTGAAGTTCGCTAGAAATAACAAATGCCAGATCAATCCGAATCTCAAAGTCATATTAGCGCCTTCATTTTTGATCTCGACGGAACGCTAGTTGAAACCGAACGACTCAAAGCCAAATCCTATGCAACAGTGATCGGGAACCTCACTGGCTCTGATTCTCCCGATTACCGCGCAATTGAGCTCTACGAACGCATAGTGGGTTCGACTGACGAAATGGTAAGTCGTCAGATGATTGAGGAATTCGGGATTGCTGAGTCCCTTGAGCCCGTTGAAGGAGATATCTGGAAACATCTCCACCAGATCCGCATGGATGAATATCGAAGTACCGATGGAGCTCCAGAGCGTCTACTCGAAAACGTTTATCAGCATAATATCGACCTGCTAACGCATCAAAAAAGCATCGGCCGAACAGTTTCTGTAGCCACATCTTCATTCAGTGACGAAGCCAAGCGAGTGCTCGACACACTCGGCATACGGGTACTTCTCGACGACATTGTTGGCCGCGAAATGGTTGCGAATCCCAAACCCGATCCAGAAATCTATCTGCTCGCTATGGAGCGTCTGGGAGTCAAACCCGAAGAAGTCGTGATCATCGAAGATTCACCAATTGGAACGAAGGCGGCGATGGCAGCGGGCGCTGCATGGATTTGCGTCAGTACCCCGTTCTCCCGTCAGGCGATCGAGGCAAGTTCGTGGCTTGACCCGATGTGGGTTGTGCACGATCCAGCTAAACTCAATGAAACTGTGAATCGCAGAATAATTACGATTGGTCAAATCTGATCGTTTGCTAAAGCAAATGAGCCGATTAAAGAGTTGCGGAGCACCTAAATGAAACTTGGCATGGTGGGTCTCGGTCGCATGGGCGGCAATATGACCGAACGACTTTTGAACGACGGGCATACAGTGGTCGTGTTCGATCCGAATTCATTTGCGGTTGACTCGCTCGTCGATAAAGGAGCCTCTCGGGCAAACTCGCTCAGTGATCTAGTGCGGCAACTCGGTGCACCTCGAACAATTTGGGTAATGGTTCCGGCTGGCGATATTACTGAGAACACCGTCAACGATCTCGTCGATCTCCTTGCCAAAGGCGACACGCTAATCGATGGTGGCAATTCTAACTACAAGGAGTCGCAACGCCGCTCCAAGCATGCTGGAGAGAGCGAGATCGATTTCCTCGATTCAGGCACCAGTGGTGGTGTGTGGGGACTCGCAAACGGATACTGTCTGACAGTTGGTGGAAACCGAGATGCGTACGACCGCAACCGATCAATTTTCAAGACTCTAGCGCCGGATGATTCTGATGGAAATCTCTACGTCGGTCCAAGCGGATCAGGCCACTATGCAAAGATGATCCACAACGGAATCGAGTATGGGCTCATGCAGGCCTATGCGGAGGGTTTCGAGCTACTCGCCGCCAAAGAGGATTTCAATTTTGATCTTAGTGCCATCGCCGAGAACTGGACGCGCGGGAGCGTGATTCGTTCATGGTTACTCGATCTGACAGTCGCTGAACTGGATAAAGACCCTCGTTTGGAATCACTAAGTTCGTATGTCGAGGATTCCGGTGAAGGACGCTGGGCTGTCGATGCATCAGTTGAATTAGGAGTTCCTGCGCCGGTAATTACCGCTGCCTTGCAGATGAGGTTCAGGTCGAGACAGAGCGACCCACTCGGAGGCAAAATACTGGCAGCAATGCGCAATGGGTTCGGTGGGCATGCGGTTAAAAAATCCTCGGACTAAGTTGGCACCGATATGTCGAACAACGAATTCACGCCACCACCTCACTATCCACTCATCAATACTCAGATGATGACGGCTAGAGAGTTACGCGAAACTCTCGAAGATTTATGGGAGTGGGTCCATGAAGCTGAGATGGCACCTGAGCACGTTGCACCGCCTGACCAGTTGATTCAGGATGTACGCCACCAGATGAGTACGATCATTAAAGAGCGAGTTGATCGGCATTCAGATGAACCCGGTCGTAGCGCCGAATAGTTCGTCAGAACGCTAACCAAGAAGCCGAGAATACAATTCGTTTTGGCGCTCACGCGCCACAAGATAAATCTCAGTAATAGTCAGATTTGGCACATAAGTGTCAGCGATTTCAGCAGGATATTTATCCAAACTATCCCAGACTCCCAACGCATTCAAGGCGAGCACAGCCGTACCACGACTTGTATCTTGCTGTTCAGCAGATACGCCAATCGGAACGCCCAATACATCGGCCATCGTCTGCAGCCACCAGGGCGAGTTCTGGATGGCACCTCCGCTTGCGATCATCTGGTAGCCCGATTTCACACCCGGCAATAGTAGGTCAGCGACCATGGCGAATCGATACGCAACCGATTCGAGCATCGCCTGAAGAATTTCAATTGGTGTGGTTGATATTCGAACGCCTTCAAGAACTCCAGTAGCAGAAGTCGACCAGCCAGTCGCCCGTTCTCCAGCGAGAAATGGCAACACGTTGATTCCGTGATGGGCAGGCTTCAATTTTTCGAGTTCGGAATTGAGTTGATCTATAGGCGGAAGTTTAAAATTATCGAGGGCCCACTGCACTACGTTTCCACCTTCAGAAAACGACCCACCGAGTAGCGTTCGACTACTCCCCAATCGATACGCCCACAGACCAGTAGGGATGTCAGGCACGGGCGCATCGCTAAGCACTCGCATCGCCCCGGTAGTGCCAACGGTCAGAGCTACTTTAGTTTCGTCGACACAACCCGTTCCGACATTGACTGCTGCGCCATCGCCTACAGCGAGAAAGAACGGCAGGTCGGCAAGGGCAGGCCATCTTTTGGCGAACTCGTGTGCGAGTCCACGCTCAGGATTACTCCATGCTTCTAGCTCAGGGAGGTTCTCTTCACCGATCCCCAGTCTGCGAAGAAGCCCATGATCCCAAGTCAGATCATGGCGATTCAGAAGTCCGCTCCATGAGGCAATGCAATAGCTAGCTTTCACATCTCGACGGCCAAACCACTTCGAGAAAATAAAGGTCGATACATCAACGTAACGGTCGATCCTGTCAGAAAGTTCGGGTTGCGTTCTACGCAGCCATCGGATCCGCCCTGGCAGGTAGGAAGTGTGCTGCATGACGCCGGTACGGTCATTTACGACCGCCCCATTCAGCTCTTCTCGTAGTCGGTCGACATCTACTGCAGAGCGCGTGTCAGCATAGGTGTAAACCGGCGTGATCGCATTGCCGCTTACATCGACACCAACGACTGTACTTGCCATGCAGTCAAACCCGACTCCGATGATTCCACTCGTCAGATCGCCTGCTTTTTGAAGTACGGAATCAATAGCCCGCTCGGTGGCACGTCGAATTTGATCGGCATCTTCTTCCGACGTTCCATCCGAGGCCACGGTCTGGGCATGAGGAATGCTCGTCTCGATACCGAGCACACTCCTCGCTCGGGCATCAAACAGACCAGCTTTCACCGACGAACTACCGATATCGACCGCAAGTACATACGGTGAATCGTAATCACTCAAAACGTCAATCTCCCCATTCGAACTAGTTCAGGAAACTAGATATTTCTCAACCAAAGACTGATCGATTTCAATGCCGAGACCCGGTCTGTCGCTCACCTCGAAGAAGCCATTGTTCGGTCCATAATATTCTGCGGTGATTGCATTTTTGACATCGTTGGCGTGATGACTGTGCTCCATAATCATGAAGTTTGAACAAGAAGCCGAATACTCGACTGTTGCCGCAACCGACAAGATCCCACCGCCGCCGACGTGTGGTGCAATTGGGATGTTGTATGTATCTGCCATGGTCCCAATTCTGTGCCCTTCGGTGATTCCGGTTCGGGCTATATCGTGCATCACGATATCATAGGCACGACGTTCGAATGCCTCACGCATTTCATATCGAGTCCGGCTCCATTCGCCTATCGCAACGGCCATGTCAAGTGCCTCGGCGAGGGCGACTGCTCCTGGGATGTCCTCAGGAACTAACGGTGATTCAAGCCAAGTGAAATCCAGTTTTTCTAACTCGCGACCAAGTTTGATAGCACTGCTCACTGATTGGCGCATGTGAACGTCACACATCAGCATGATGCCGGGGCCGATTCAATTACGAACTGCTCTAGCGATTTCGGCAACCCCATCCGCATCTAGTAGCAAATGTAACTTCAGAGCTTTATAACCAATGCCAACGTGTTCTTCAGCCATATCGGCGACTTGTTCTGGATCGGTTCCGCCAAGACCTGCGTAAAGTTTCACCTTCTGGCGATATCGCCCCCCAGCTAGCTTATGAACCGGCATGCCCGTTACCTTGCCGATTATGTCCCATAACGCTATGTCAGTACCACCGATGGCATCTAAGTAGAATCCCGTTGGGTGGCCTCGTTCTCGCATTGCACCATAGTTACGAGTCCAAATCGCTTCGATATCAAAAGGATCCCGCCCCATAACAAGCGGACGCACTAGGTCTTCGACGATCGCCTGCGTCGTACGTGGAGACACAGGCGATTGCGCTTCGCCCCAACCGACAATACCCGTGTCAGTTTCAATTTTGATGACGGTGGTCTCATGATGTTTCGAGTAAATCGAAGTAAACGCCTGTTCATCAATGAAGTAGTCACCAAAATCTATTACGGTGGGCAGATCGTTGCCTTCCTCCTCTGAAGATCGCGAAATACGAATCGGAAAGGCGGTTATTTCTTTAATTTTCAAGTCAGCGTTGAATCCTTCGGCGTAGTGGTTGGGTTATCGTGTGAGTTAGTCAGTTTGCATCTTGGCCGGCACCATTAGCTCAAAGAATTCAATACGCTGACTTATAACGTGTTCACGAACCTTCGCACCGATCTCCAAAGCCTCTTTAGGAAGCGTTAAGCCCTCTCGATATGGTGAATCTATCGTCTCATCGGTCCATTCCATATACACGTGATTGGTTTCTCCCGGTAGCGTTCCGCCATTGAAATAAACCTTCACCTCAGATCGTTGTCCGGCGTCGTGGTAGGCATCACCCTGCTGCTGAACCAAAGTTGCCACCTTACGAGCACTACCTGGTTTCACTTCATACACCCGTCTGATTACATACATGATTTGCTCCATAAACTCCGAAATGTTTCAGAGTTATACCCATGTCAAAAACTGGGGTATTTTCTAAAATCTGTCGGTCGTCAAAAATATATCCAGACCAATCTAGG
The DNA here is from genome assembly GCA_013204545.1 of Chloroflexota bacterium. Taxonomy (GTDB): domain Bacteria; phylum Chloroflexota; class Dehalococcoidia; order Lucifugimonadales; family Lucifugimonadaceae; genus Lucifugimonas. The sequence goes on from JABMNN010000012.1 coordinate 12,453, forward strand.
TCAAAGTACATCCCAAACCAACTGTCAGTAAATGCTCACACACTTGTTTCACTGTAATTACCTGCCGATAAGCCGGTTTTCAGAGATATCATAAAAGGATTGTGCCAAAACTAATTCAGAACGTGAGAAATGCTCGTTCGATTGGAGCAGTGGATGAAGATCGGCGCCCTTCGGGAGTCAGATCCCAATGAGAATCGTGTAGCACTTGTGCCAGAGACGGTTGAGCGTCTCGTCAAAGCCGGGCACGAACTATTTATTGAACACGGCGCTGGAACAGCGGCAGGTTTTCCTGATTCTGACTATCTGGAGGCTGGAGCGAAAAACGCCTCAGCAACCGAGATAGCGGGATCTGTCGAAATCTTGGTTCACGTACAACCACCAAGTTCGGAAGAAGTCGCTTCCTTAAAAAAGGGCTGCATCGTCGTTAGTATGCTGAATGCTCGAACCAACCCATCTGGCGTAACAGGGTTGGCATCAGCGGGTGTAACAGCATTGGCTATGGAACTTGTTCCACGAATTGCAAGAGCCCAACGAATGGACGTTCTCTCATCTCAGGCTTCTATCGCCGGCTACAAGGCGGCACTTATAGCAGCCAACTCTCTCGGTAAGTACCTGCCAATGATGATGACTGCTGCGGGAACGATTCCTCCGGCCAAAGTTCTTGTTCTTGGTGCCGGAGTCGCTGGTCTTCAGGCGATTGCAACGACTCGTCGTTTGGGAGCCGTTGTTGAAGCATTCGACGTGAGAGCCGCCGCAGGTGAACAGGTCGAAAGTCTCGGAGCGAAGTTCATTCAACCTCCGGCTGCAGAAGACGCTGAGGGGGCCGGTGGGTACGCAAGAGCACAGACCGAAGATGAGCAAGCTGTTCAACGAGAGTTCCTGAAAGAACATATCTCACAAGCAGATGCGGTGATTACGACTGCTGCAATTCCCGGACGGCCTGCTCCGCTTCTGATGACAGAAGACATGGTGGCTGTCATGAAGCCTGGTAGTGTGATTATCGATCTAGCAGCCGAATCGGGCGGCAATGTCGCTGGCACAGTTGCTGGCGAAATAATCGTCAAGAACGGAGTTTCGATCAACGGACCGATTAATGTTCCGAGTTCGATGCCGTTCCACGCAAGCCAACTCTACTCACGTAACGTAATGGCGCTTTTCGATTTGATCATCGACCGGAAAGATGGAACGATCAAGCTCGATTTTGAAGATGAAGTGATCGACATCATGTGTGTTGCTCATGAAGGCGAAGTTCGACACGGATTAGGTGAATAAATGTTTGACGCTGAAGCACTAATTATCGCGCTTACTGTGTTCGTACTTGCGATTTTCATCGGCTACGAGGTGATCACGAAAGTGCCACCAACCCTGCACACACCGCTAATGTCGGGGTCGAACGCAATCTCTGGCATTGTGATCGTTGGGGCGCTGCTAGTAGCCGGACAAGCTGACGGTATAACTGGCCAGATTCTCGGGGCAATCGCAGTTGGGCTCGCCATGATTAACGTAGTTGGCGGATTCATGGTTACCGACAGAATGCTCAAAATGTTCAAAAGGTCGGGACAAAAGTAATGAGTACCGATGCCCTATTTCACTTGAACATTACGAACTCGGCGTACATCATCGCCGCTATTTTGTTCATAGTTGGACTAAAACAACTCGGGTCGCCTGCCACCGCCCGAAACGGAAATCGAATGTCGGCACTGGCGATGTTGATAGCCGTTCTCGCCACGGTGGTTGGTAATGATATTGCTTCTTGGGAATGGATTCTCGGTGGAGCCATCATTGGATCCGGCATCGGTGCCTATTCTGCTCGCAAAATTGCGATGACTTCGATGCCGCAGCTAGTAGCTATCTTCAACGGTTTCGGTGGTGCGGCTTCGGCAATCATCGCCGCCGACGAGCTAATACATTTGATTGACGGCGGCGGGGCAATTGCCGAAGACGTGTCGATTACGATCATGGCGTCAGTAATTGTTGGCAGTGTGACCCTAACAGGAAGCTTTGTCGCATTCGGCAAGCTTCAAGGTCTAGTTCCAACTCGGCCCATACTGCTTCCGATACGCAACGTGATCAACGTTGCCCTGCTCATCGGAATGGTCGCATCGACGGTCTGGTTAATCATCGATCCATCGATGACCGCCTTCCTAATCGCGGGTGCTATCGCCCTCGCACTTGGAATCCTTGTTGTGATTCCAATTGGCGGAGCCGATATGCCGGTGGTAATTGCGCTGCTTAACTCGTATTCGGGGATCGCCGGTGCAGCTACAGGATTCGTTCTGGGGAACAACATTCTGATCATTTCGGGATCGCTGGTCGGTGCATCAGGCATCATCCTCACGCGGATTATGACCAAGGCGATGAACCGATCTCTGGCGAATGTAATGCTCGGTGGTTTCGGCGTAGAAGATGGAGCGTCCAGCTCGGGTAGCGATGATGATCGACCGGTCACTTCGATCCAAGCCGAAGACGCAGCTATGATGCTGGCTTACGCTCAGTCGGTGATCTTCGTTCCGGGTTATGGGCTAGCGGTTGCCCAAGCACAACATCAGGTTCGTGAACTCGCCGATCTGCTCAAAGCGAAAGGCATTAGCGTTCGCTATGCCATCCACCCTGTGGCCGGACGTATGCCGGGGCATATGAATGTGCTTCTCGCTGAGGCGAATGTACCTTACGACGAGCTCAAGGATCTCGACGAAATCAACGGGGAGTTTCAACGAACTGACGTCGCTGTAGTGATCGGTGCAAACGACGTGACTAATCCGTCCGCACGTACCGATAAATCGAGTCCTATCTACGGCATGCCAATTCTGAACGTTGACCAGGCACAGTCGGTCATCATCCTGAAACGATCGATGTCGTCCGGATTCGCCGGAGTGCAGAACGAGCTGTTTTTCCTCGACAAGACCCAGATGCTTTTTGGAGACGCCAAAGCCTCGATAGAAAAGATCGTATCGGAAGTAAAAGATCTCTAAACATTCAGTATCAAGAGAACAAAAACGCCCCCAGAGTTCGAACACCCTGGGGGCGTTTTTGTTCTCGCCTATTAGTTAAAACGCTTCGTGCAGGTTGCTGGGTGGAGTGCGGAACTCTTTGTTCCACAGACCTTCGATGTGATATCGAGGTTTCCAACCCAACACTCGTTTTGTCTTTTCGTTGTTAAACTTACCGTGAGGTAAGTCGGGGAAAACGAAAAAAGTCTCGCACCGCGTCGCAAGTTGCTCGTCAGGAACTTCCACAGCTGCCTGAACAGCTGTTCCGCAATCTTGCCAAGCAGTTGAATATGGTGTCATATCGTTGTGATACTCCGGACCTCCCGGCTCCATACCGCTCAAATCCCAAGAATGCTTCATGTTGTAGTACAGCAGAGTTATGACTTGAATACCATGTCGCTCACTAAACACACGACAAACTTCCTGACCCAATGCCTTTGTGTGTGCATACAAACGTGTACCAGGAGCGGGCGGCATATCAGGATTCAGATCGAAATCCCATTCCTCGTACTGCTGACCAGCCATCTGATAATGCGGACCCGATGTGATGACTCGCTTGATACGATGCTCGCGGGCGGCAACCATCATGGCATAGTTACCCATAGTGTTCACATCGAACGCAAGCTGTCGATGCGGTCGCAAAACCGATAGGTTCACGATCACGTCCATGCCCGCCGCTGCCTTCACCACGCCATCGACATCATCGGCTGAAAGCTTGCGATATTCGCCTTTGTAGTCGCCTCGTGGCGCGTTGATGTCCGTCAGTAAAATATCATGACGGTCCTTCATGGCTTTGACTGCCCACGGTCCCAGCATTCCGTTTCCACCAAGTATTAGAATCTTCATAATGAGAGCCTCTCAGCCAATCCCGGCAGTAATTTTGATGCAGTGCTGGTAACGAATCGTTGATTGGCTACAAAAGATTGAATATGGATGTCTTGCCACTGAGTCAGTTGGTCGCTCGTCAGAGCGGCTTCAACAGCGACACCGATCACGCCGCTTGAAATGGCAGCCGTGTCATTGGGCGCAGTGGATGAATCAGTAACGAAAGGCCACCCCAGCCGAAGGTTGGCGACTTGAATCAGACGATCTCGGGCAAACTCTTTACATACGTATTCCGCCATGTGAGCACTGAGCAGTTCGGCGTCTTCGGCCGAAGGATCAGTACGCCATCGCTCGGTTACAACGAGATTTTCCTCATGATCCTCAAACAATCGCAACGTACTAATATTTATGTACCTACCAACCCCCGCGTCCGATGCCGCATGCAAGAGGTTGTACATTCGGCGGGTGTGGTAGTCCATCAAGTGTGTGTTTGAGCCAGACTGTCCTTGATACCCAATATTGACGATCGCGTCAATTCCGGCAACTAGATCGTCTGTCTCCGACTCGTGACAAAGATCGTTCGCAACAATCTCACCGCCGGCATTCGCGGGGAGATCAGTTAAACGAAGCGTGTGTGCGCTACAAAGTGCGTCAGCGATAATTTGTGCAGTTGCACAAGCAGCCGACGTTATCAACACGTTCAAATTTCAACTCCACTCATTGATATCTGTTTGAATCAACCCAACCATTGATTAAGTTCGTAGATACTAACCCTATGAAGTCACCTGAGTTCGATTCACTAGTCTCGAATCTTCGATTGTTTTTCCTCAGATTGACCATTCTTCTGTTGCTGGTATCGACGAGGTCGTGCACAAGTGCCGGCATCCAGCCGATGGTCGAATTAAGCGAAGAAACGCTCACATGTCCCAACTGTGAGTTGGTCGATGTCATTGAAATTATCGACGCGAACACTTTGATTACATCGATAGGCCAGATTCAACCGTACGGGGCGTTTGTTCTGAGCCAGCCCGCGGAACTGCGCTGAAAAGGCAGAAACTCGACTGCGGTCACTGGCGGGTAATCAACTACGGATTGAATCTGGACCAAGAGATTCCATTCGTAAAGACAACAATCCCTTTTATCTTTTTACAGATGATGGTCGATCGATCGAAGAATTGTTGATTAGCGAGGGTTTGGCCCTTACGTGGAGTCAGGATGGGCAGCACTTAGGTTGGTTCCTTTTCCAAGCTGCTGCGGCAAAAGAAAGGGAAAGCGGCTGTCTGTGGCACGACTGGAATGCCTTTCAGCGCGGAGAACCGAACGAGTTCCGCATACCAGGACTCACTTATCCTGGTTCCTAGACAGAGTGATTTTCCATACGGCAGAATCGGCAGATCACCAGATCCAGCCTTTCTGGTAAACCTTTATCAACCCGCGATCATGTTAGATGTTATTCGGAGATACGTACTTGAAATCCTTGACTCACTCGTCGCTATCAAAACGCCTGTTGCCAATTTTCTTGACGCTAATGATCCTAATTACCATGAGCTTCGCAGGGTGTTGGTCGAGTAAAGACGATGACGAACTGTTCTCACAAATCAGCGACCCAGGTCAGGTGTTAACACTCGATGATCTACTCGCCACGCAATACAAGGAATCTAGCAGCTACTCGACAGAAGGACTGCCCGGAGCTACCGATGTTAGTTTCGGCTTTTTAAGGGTTGGTAGCGGTGACCCGTACGACTATGAAGTGAGATTTTACGAATCTCACAAGGCAGCGAACGACCAAGGGACAGCAATGGTGATCGAGGGATTTGGAAAAAATGCGATTCTCAGAGAAGCCGATGCAATCTACAAAGCAGGTGTCAAAAACCGACGAACAATCATCGGCGGGGGCGAAAGCGTGGGGGGGGGAATCGCTGAACTATGAAGTTAGCGTCTACCGAAATCACCAAATTGCGGTCGATAAAGGCTTATCACTCAGAGAAGTTGGGTCTGGAGAAGACACATCGTTAAGGGAGGAAGATCCACTGTCGGGCGAGAGAGTACGTGATCGGTGGATAACTGTTGGCGGTAATAACTCTCGCTACCGTGAGTGCGTAGTTCTAGGTAATTCTCCGTTTCGGGCGCAGTTCCGAGGACTTACTAGATCATTGCGCATCTTTCATCGCATTAATTCGGAGAGAGGGCGCATAATTGCGCCAACGTTAGTCAGACGAATGACTACTGCATTGTAAACGAGTATATTTGGTCACCCGCCGCGGAACTCAGTTTCATCATGCACGGGCGGATTTCGATCAAGCACAGGGAGCGTTGTATATGAAACAGGTAAACAGCAGCAAGGCACGGCTGCTGGTAATACTTTTGGCAATCGCAGCATTATCGATTTCTGCAGTGGCTTGCGGCAGCGCCGATGGCGGCGGCGGCTCTGATGATCCCATCGCAAAGATTGACGCGACAGACCGCATATATACGATTGAAGATTTTACCAGTATCGGATTCAAAGACAACAAGTCTTACGACGTTGACGGGTTACCGTCGGCTATTGAAGTTCACTATGGTCTTTGGGGCCCGACTTCCCTCAGCAAAAATGAATTCGAAGTTCGCTTTTACGCCTCGCATGCCGATGCCATGGGCTTCGGAGTGGAATACGTAGAAGAGGCAATCGGTACGGACGCAGTTCTACTAACGGGCCATCAGAGGTGGGAAGAAGGACTTAGAGAGCGAAGGGCGTGTCAAGGCGTCGAAGGTGGGCACCAGGTGGGCACATGTGCAACCGCCAAGTACTTCGACTACATTGTTGTCGGAAATATGATTTTGATGTGCCCGGGTAAAGATTCAGTTAATTCACTAAAGGCATGTGCCGAACTAATGGCAGTGGTGCAGTAAATCATGTCCCTGACTAAACGAGGCAACACAAAATTTACCGCTGCGTTTGTATTAGCGATCTTTATCACAATGCTTACAGTGGCCTGTGGATCGGATTCAGGTGCTAGGGAAGATGTATCAATCCCTCGTGTAGTTGCCAGTGATCGTATCTACACAGTTGACGACCTAAAAGTCCAAGGTGTCAAGACGGTAAAAAGCTACAAAGTCGACGAGCTTCCTGGCGCCCTTGCTGCTTGGAACGCTATATACAACCAACTTGACTACGAAGCACGCTTCTACGCCTCTCATGAGGACGCTGTGGCACAAGGGACGCTCTACGCAGACTCCGTTACCGGTGACGACGCAGTCGTAACTGGTGATGACGTTCTTTGGCAAGAAGGAAAGTCGGATCGCAGAAAATGCAGTCGTGCCGCTCAGGCTCCGCACTCCAGCTGTTCCTATTCAGCCCGCTATCTCGAATACGTGATTCGAGGAAACATGATTCTCTTCTGTGAAGGAGACGAATCATCCAAGGCATTCGAAAACTGCGAAAAGTTTCTTGCTTTGACTGAGCCAGCATAAAATTTGTGGTGTACTCGATTCAGATTAATAAAAAACCACCGGTGCCAAGAACACCGGTGGTTTTTTATTAATCTGAATCTGAGCCTTGGTCCAAATCACCTACTCCAGCATGTCGATCAACGCCTGACAACTGGATAGTTGCCGTTCACACAACATCACTGTGTTTCCAACGACGGCGTAAGCCGGATAGAGATTGACGACAGGGATCAGGGGATCACGCTGACCAGCCTTCTTACCTATGACAACTTCAGCAAGTTCAACGCCCTGCGCAAGCGCCTCAGTGTGTGAATTATAAAAACGTATTTCGATATCTTGTTGCCGGAAGAAGCCGTACCAAATGTCCGTCGCCCCGGGGACGGTCTCGATGTCGAACTGTTTGCTCTTCTTGAAGCCAACCGCCGTCAGATCATCGATCGTATAAAAGGATTCGGGGTTCGTAATCAAGCGAATGCCCTCTTCGTCGGGCACTCCCACCACAACTCCACCATTTGATACCTGGGAGTTGGTCTCTGGCAAACCACATGCAATCGATCCGATCAAAGCAACAACAAATAGTGCCGAAACCGTGAACCGAAAAGCTTCACGCAAGTTGGTAACAGAATCTAACTTGAGTTGGCTCAATGTCGATCTATCCAATCTGACTGGTATCGAATCAGATCGAAATCATACCTCACTGACGACCAACGTCACAGGACGATAAGTCAAGTTAATAAGAAGTGCCCCCGCCAAAATTGGCAGGGGCACTTCGATTCGCGTCTATTAACTCAAGTAGTAAGAACCACTAGAGTCTTTCTACTTAGCTGTTAGGGCGTGCAATACCAATGACCACGTGAGGTGCCAAGAGGCTTCGTTCACGTAACCAGTGGTCTCAGTCCCTAGAGGCCAGTTAGTCCATCGCTTCTCACTCATGATGATGCGGTGGTAGAACTCCAGAACTGGGACATCAGGAAGTTCTTCGAGCCAGATTCCCATGGCTTCGTGCCAAAGTTCTTGCATCTTATCCACGTTATCAGGGTGAGTCCTTCCGATTTCATCGGTAATCTCATCCCAGCGTGCATCTTCCCAGTGGTAGAAGTTTACTTGGTGACCACCAGGTATGTTTACTGATGACGATTGGTAAAGCTTCATCGTGAAGTAAGGATCACGGACCGATCCGCCGTGTCCGAACATCAGACATTCGAAGTTACCTTCAGCCATTCGTGAAGAAGCATCTGGCGGCTGCGAGTAGGTGGCGTTGATGCCCTCACGTCGAAGCTGCTCAGCAGTGATAGGACCAAGATCCACCCACGGGCTGAAACCAATTATCTCACAGTTGATGCCGTTACCTTGAGCGTCAACCCAAGTGTCATCAGCACCAGTCTTTGTGTAACCAGCACCCTCAAGCAACGCTGCAGCCTTGGCTGGGTTGTGCTCTTCGGTGTTGTGTACTGCAAGTAGGTCAGCTACGGAGTCGAAGTACTTCTTCAGTGGTGGGTATTGAGGCATGGTGAGCGGGTTGAATGCCGCGGCACCATCGTAAGCCACATCACTCAGTTCCTGCCTGTCAAGGAGGTAGCTGAATGCCCATCGAACGTCTTTGTTGTCGTAAGGACCGAACTTACCAGTGTCGTTGAAAGCAATCGATACCGGCCACCAGTCGACATATCCGTAAGGAGAGTCTTTTCCGGTGTGAGTGACAAGATCAGCGTTCTTGGCCATTGTCTCGACGATAACAGCAGGTGTGGTCATCGCTGAGTAGTCAACGGTGTCAGAAATCAAAGCCTGCGACCGAACCGTCTGGTCAGGAGTTGGCAGGTAGACAACACGCTTTGGTCCAGGCAGTTTACCGAACTGACCGAGGTCAGCTACGCCTTCACCCCACCACGAATCGCGGCGGTCGATGATTTTCTGCTCTGGAGTTCCAGAAACAACCTTCCAAGGACCCGTACTTAGTGGGAAGCCCTTTGCAGGGTCATAGTCCTTGAACGTAGTCCAGTCTTGGTCTTTGTAGTGGTGCTCTGGGAGCATGTACACGCCAATGTCGTACTTGTACGTCAGAAGGAACATGAACCGTGGGTCTGGATGCACCATGAACACCTTTACGGTGTGGCTATCGACTTTTTCTGCGCGATCCATAGCTTTATCGATGTCGTTACCCCATCGGACCTCTTCTTTAAGATCCTTAAGAGTGTTCAACGTGTAAACAACATCATCAGCGTTGAATTCTTCACCGTCAGACCAGTTCACACCGGATCGCAGGTTGATCGTCAACTCAGTGAAGTCGCCGTTCCAGTCCCAGCTCTCAGCGAGCCAAGGGATCGTTTTGTTGTCGAATGCACTAAAGAATGCAAGCGGTTCAAAGATGATGTTTGGACCAGATTGGTGGTTTGCACCAATTGCGTATGGGTTCCAAAGCTCGTGGTCTACGAAACGACCTTCGGCACCACCCAGATAACTCATTAGAGTGTCATCTCGGGCGATGTCCATAATTTCCACGCTACCAGACGGCTCATCGGCCGGAGCCGTAGTCGCCACTGGTGCGGTCGTGGCAACAGGCTCTGAAGCCCCACCACTGGAGTCCTTATCATCACCGCCACCACAAGCAACCGCCGCAACAAGGGCGATTGAAAGCATAGCGATGAAGAGAATTCTCCACCTCTCAGTAAATGTCATGCTGACCTCCGAATAAATGTCAGACGCGAAACCAGACGTGCAACCACGCGGTCGCATCAATCTGTGAGAAGAATGTATATCCGAATCCGGCGGGCGAGTCAACAATAGTTGACTAAACGAAACGGTCTTATATGTCGAGCATTGGCCGAAGCTTGGTGTCAATTTACCAATTAGCTCGATTAGGACTCAACGAATCGTCAATTTTCGAATTCTAGTCAGAAGTTATTACTTTGAAAATGAATTATATCCAAAAATAATTCTGTGAAAAAACTGACGTAGCCATCGACGTAAACACTTGTTATCTTTGGTCGGCATAAATCCAATTGTTTGGACGCTGTTCAAATGTTGTTAGATTCATATTCTATTTTGGAAACTAGTGAATTGAGTTTTAGCCCGTGACAGAACAAACACAGGCCGTTGAAAACTCTTCACCGTCGAAACGTACTTCGATTCCCAAGATTGTCATGGGAATCCTCGGTCACTTTCTGGTGAAGCGGTTCCTGTTCTTTCTTTTCATAGTTTGGTTAGCGAGTACGGTGATTTTCATAATCCCGCGCTTATCTGGTCAGGATCCTGTTAAAGAGAAGTTACTTCTAGAGGCGCAACGCGGCGGTGCTATGCAGACAGGTCTCGACGCTATGGCAAAGTCGTACCAGAAACGGTTTGGCCTCGATCAACCGATATGGGTTCAGTACACGAACTTCATGAAAGACCTCGCCAAATTGGATCTTGGTGTTTCAATCGCTTTCTTCCCTCGTACCGTCAACGAGATCGTCTTCGAATCATTGGTGTGGACTCTTGGTTTGATGGGAACAGTGACCTTATTGGCGTTCGTTTTAGGGACGCTCGCCGGGGCGTTTTTGGGTTGGCCCAGACGACCTGGATGGGTTCAGTACATTTTCATACCACTACTTACGTTGGCCGCTATCCCGCAGTATCTGCTGGCGATGATTTTGATTTTCATATTCGCTTTCAAGTTGGGTTGGCTACCACTGTTTGGTGGTTATTCTCCAGCTACGTTGCCTGATCTGACTTTTGAATTTGTTGTCGACGTACTGAGACACGCAATATTGCCTGCGTTCGCAATTCTGTTCTCAGTCGTCGGATTCTGGGCCATCGGTATGCGAGGCATGATGATCAACACTCAGGGTGAGGACTACATGATTCAGGCCGATGCTAAGGGGCTGAAGGGTTCTCGAATATTCATACAATACGCCGTACGTAACGCCTTGTTACCACAGGTAACGGGGCTGGCTCTTGTACTCGGAACAATTGTTACCGGGCAGGTTCTGGTCGAACGGGTGTTCTCATACCCGGGAATCGGCGACATCCTGTTTCAGGCAATCAGGTTATCCGACTTCTTTGTAATTCGAGGAATTGTAATCGTGATCATTCTTGGAATCGCGGGTGCAACCTTCCTTCTCGATGTCCTCTATCCGTTACTCGATCCTCGGATCAAGACGAGGAGTAATTAGATGACTGAATTGGTTACTACTCCAGATTCATCGACTCCAGTTAAAGGTGGTGGTTGGAGCCAGTTCTATGAAGAACGCGTGAGGCCCATCAAGCGCTATGCAGTGCGCAACCCCTCTCTGATATGGGGGATGGGATTATTGTTGTCACTGTTGTTGTTTGTTGGTGTTGGTCACCTTGTTTGGGATACCGAACAGTTCCATCCACTCTCGGCTCCAACCAGACTGGCACCGACGCTTTCGCATGAAATGATCAAAGGCGGCGAACCAACAGGCGAGGTCAGGGCGTTCCCATTCGGAACCGACACTGCAGGTCGCGACCTGATTGCCGTCGCAATTCTGGGTACACCACTGACACTACGAATCGGCATAATCGCTGGCTTCGTCTCAATAGCGCTCGGTACAGTGGCGGCTTTCATGGCAGCGTACTACCGAGGTTGGGTTGACGGTACGATTCGCTCGGTCGTTGACGTAGGGCTGGCCATGCCGGGCTTGCTGATCTTGATCCTGATTAGAATCAACATTGGCCGCGAACTCAGCATCGACGAAATGGGATTGGCACTTGGATTAGTTGGCTGGGTGTTCCCTGCCCGCACAATCCGTTCACAGGTGCTTGTAATGCGAGAACAGGCTTACGTTGAACTTTCGCGATTATCAGGCACTAGCGGTATGGGAATCATCTTTAAAGAGATGCTCCCGAACCTGATTCCATACATTACGGCCAGCCTTGTAGCTTCTGTTGCCGGAGCGATTCTTGCATCGATCGGCCTTGAAGCTATCGGTCTTGGTAACTTCAGCCTGCCAACGCTTGGCATGACCATTTACTTCAACATTCAATTTTCATCGATCACGCTTGGCATGTGGTGGTGGTGGTTACCACCGCTGGTTGCAATTGTGATTGTGTTTCTTGGACTGTTCTTGATTTCATCAGGACTGGATGAATGGTCCAACCCACGAATGAGGAAACGCGTTTGAGCACCGAACAAGCAATTCAAACTTATCGAGAGGGTGCTCGGATTACCGACGTCGATGCTCTCGTAGTCGAAAACTTCTCAGTCTTTTACGAGACCGAAAGCGGAACGGTAAAGGCATGCGACGACGTGTCGTTCACTCTTAAACAGGGTGAACGATTCGCTCTGGTTGGTGAATCTGGCTCTGGCAAGACAACGCTTGCAATGGGTCTAATGCGCCTGACCAGGCCTCCGGGACATATTGCCAGCGGGAGCGTTACTCTCAATGGCCGCGACATTACGAAGTTGTCGGATGACGACATGCGTATGGCGCGTCTTTCCGAGTTGGCGCTTGTTCCGCAGGGAGCAATGAACTCACTCAATCCAGTAATGAGGATCGAGCGACAGATCATCGATGGGATTCTTGACCATCTGAAGGAGGATCAAGCTAAGCCGACGAAGGATGAGCTACATGAAACTGTGCGCGACCTTCTGATTCGAGTTGGCCTACGCCCTGGTGTTGCCCGCCTATTCCCTCATGAACTCTCTGGAGGAATGAAACAACGAGTTGCGATGGCCATTGGGATTTCGCTACGACCGAGATTGATCATTGCCGATGAACCTACATCTGCGCTTGACGTTGTAGTACAACGGCAAATCATGCAGACACTGGGTCGTCTACAAGAAGGCCTTGATGCTTCGATCATGCTTGTGGGTCACGATATGGGTCTCGTAGCCCAGTTCGCCGACACAATCGGTGTAATGTACGCAGGCAAGCTTGTCGAGGTTGGGCCAGTAGAAGAGGTGTTTAGCGAGCCTAAGCACCCATACACAAAGCTTCTAATTGGTAGTTTGCCTTCGTTGAGAGAAAAACGAGAATTCTTAGGAATACCCGGGCTCCCCCCACAACTGATCTACCTGCCGAAGGGATGTGCGTTCGAAGATCGCTGCCCATCGCGCTTTGAAAAGTGTTCAGGATCGATTCCCGAAAAACTTAACCTTGGAGGCCGCAGAGAAGTGGCTTGCCATCTATATGAAGGCGAGGCCCAGTCGTGAGCACGTTCCTTGAGCTAGATCACGTAACCAAAACCTTCGGTAGTCAGGGCATATTCAGTGGCGGGGGCAACGTAACTGTCGCCGTTGACGATGTTTCACTAACAATCGACGAAGACGAAGCGTCTATAACCACAGTGGCTGGCGAAAGCGGAAGTGGTAAAACAACACTTTCACGACTACTACTCGGAAGCCACGTGCCCACTGACGGCCGAATGCTGTACAGAGGCAAAGACTTCACCAAGCTTACTAGCCGTGAACGCCGCAATTTCCGTCGTGAGATTCAGCCGATCTTCCAAGATCCCTTTGAATCCTACAACCCGTTCTACAAGGTCGACCACGTCCTTGATGCACCAATCAAAAACTTCAAGCTAGCGTCTTCGAAACAAGAGAAGCAACGAATGATTGAAGATGCGCTCGAGATGGTTGGTCTGGTACCAGAAGAGACCCTCGGTCGCTTTCCTCACCAGTTGAGTGGTGGTCAGCGTCAGAGAGTCATGGTTGCCCGCGCACTCCTACTAAAGCCACGAGTTATTCTCGCTGACGAGCCAGTATCGATGGTGGATGCATCGCTTCGAGCAACAATTCTCGACTCGATTCGCCGATTAAACCGAGAGCTAGGTATTTCAGTCATATATGTCACACATGACCTAACAACTGCATACCAGATCAGCGATAACATCATGGTGATGTATCGTGGCACGGTTGTGGAAGCAGGAACTGTGGACCAGGTTATTCCGAACCCACAGCACCCGTACACAAAACTGTTGATCGAATCGATTCCTGAGCCCGACCCGAAGAATCGCTGGGGTTCAGAGCCGCCACAGCAGGACTGGGATACATCTGACCTCCAGATTGCCGGTTGCAGGTTTGCAGATCGCTGTCCGGCAGTGATGGATCGTTGCCGTACTACTAAACCTGCGCAGTTCCTCATCAACAAACACCAACTAACGAGGTGTTTCCTTCACGAGGAAAAAGGTGAGATGACCGACCCAGACATCACGAGCACGTTCCAAACCGAGGCCGAAACTATCAAAGCCGTTCCTGTAAAAATCTAGGCTTCATGTAGTTTTACGGACCGAACTCATTGACTCCGAAGGTCATGGTGTAAATAGCCAGACCTTCGGAGTTTGTTTTTAACACAAGTTCATGTTTACCAAACTCCGACAGTTCTATTATTTGGTAAAGACGAGCATCACTGATTTCTAGGATGCTATTGCCATCCGCGTCCCATGCGATGTCTGAGCCCGCTTGGGAGTCCGAAACAGGGCGGCCGTCCAACTCAACAATCACCTTGTCCACTCCATCAGGCGAGCTCATCACAGCGTTCACCGAGGTGGCAAAGAAGTCGAACCCTAAATGCGCGTACTCACCGTATGCAATTGTCCCGGACACAATCGAAGATTCACTGTTGATCCACTGCCCGTCTAGGAAAAATTGCCCGTGCCGACGCGTTCCACTGTCAACATAGTCAACTGCGACGTCGGGCGCCTCGTAGTAAGCATCTTGTCCGACGTATAGGCCATTTGACAGATAGTTATTTGAATATCCCCCGTAGAGCTCTCTGGTGACAGTATGGGAGCCCACAGAGCGGTCGGGTTTCGTAACTGCCGACCAAGGAACATCGGTTAAATCACGACCGCTCGCCTCAAGAGTCTCGCGGATAATCGTCTCGGTTTCGGTGTAACCACCTTCGCCGAAGTGCCTGAAGACCACATCACCTGAATTTCCGACCAGATATTTCGACGGCCAAAAGTGGTTCCCGAACTTTTCCCACGTCTGCTTCTCGCTGTCGAGTGCAACCGGGTACTGGAGTCCATAACGCACGACAGCTTGTTCAACATTATTGGCGATTTTCTCAAAATCGAACTCGGGTGAATGAACTCCGATGATCGTAAGTCCGTGTTCATCGTACGCGTCATGCCAAGCAGAGAGATGAGCAAACGTCCGGATGCAATTGACACAGGTGTATGTCCAGAAATCTAATAACACGACTTGATTCGCATCAACAAGATCTTGAATTTTCAACGGTGCAGAATTGATCCAACCATTCAGACCGACCAACTCGATGTCTTCCAGAAGAAACGGTTCGGGTTGCCCCACTATCGTGAATTCATTTCCAGGTGGCGTTGCCGTCGCAGTTGGCGGGATCACCCCATTTCTGATTAAAGTCGCGTCTGGCTGTTCAACGACCGTCGATCCACCACAGGCGGCCACGAACATGATCGAACTAATCGCTGTGGCGAATACGAGAGCAATCAGCTTCAGTACGGTTCGATGTTTCAAGTAAATTCTCAGCAGCACTAGAACTGAACGACGTTCGTCCGAGAGAAAGCGCAGAAATGAATGTTACGTGCCTCAAGCACGCAACGTTCGCGGTGCATGACTCGACGGGCTGCGCCGATTACTTGAGTTCGGGTTCTTCTATTTCAATTGTTTGATTGGACTCTAGATTGGACAGAACTTGCTCCCGACCGCTTGGCCAAAGAATTTTCACTTCATCAACTTCGTCAGCTCCACCTATGCCGAACGTCAGGTCAAGCGCGCTCATTGACAAGAAAGTTGAACTCCCAAGAACATCTTGTACTTGCTTCTTCGGCTCACCATCATCGCCCATGGTCGTCACCCAAACACGGGCCCCGATACCATCAGCGTTCGACCCCGTACCATCGACCACCTGCCGTCCTTTGAGTTGAAGCGTCAGCCAGTTATTTGAGCCGCCACCATTCATCCAAACCATAAGCGGTCCGTCGACTAGGTGAGTACCTTCACCTGAAGCATCGAACTTCAGGCCCGAAGAGTTGGTGCCAATCAGATCAACGTATCCATCGCCATTCAAGTCGCCTTTGGCGAGTCCTTTACCGTTCTCGTGAAACTCAGGGCCTATCCGTTGCTCTTTACGATTAAAACCAACCTGATTCGGTGCCGTGTACGTGTAGTCAACATTGCGAGAGTCGATCAGGTGCGACTCGACAGTAACGTCACTAAACGACGCATCACCTGAATTGAGCAGCATTCGGCCGTAGCCGGGGTACAGGAAGCCTCTCGGGCCTTCTCCGGAGGCAATAATTGCTCCCAACCAGTACAAGTCTTGATCCCCATCGTTCTCGTAATCGAAGAACGCAGTCCCAAAACCGAAATCGTAAGCAGCCAATCCGGTTGGTGTACGCCAGAACGGATTCACCTGATTTGGATCAAGTGACTCTGGTGGCGACCCAGCACTTGGCTCAACTTTTGTCGACCACGCGACGTCAGGGAACACCCCGATCGTGCCGACACTCGATACTCGTGTCGTTCCGTCATTGCGCAATAGATAGTGATAACAGGTACCCCACTGGAAATTCGCAGCGTACGAGCATGAACCACCCTGAACGTTGTTCGGACCGCGGGTAACCGGGTGGAACCCGATATTCGTAATGAACATATCAAGATCGGCGTCGCCGTCGATATCCCCTAAGGCGAATCCCATCCATGCGCCTGACTGGTCGATGCCCATCGGAGCACTGATATCCCTGAACTTCATCTTGCCTGGTGTTGAATCGTTGCGGTAAACCTTAAGTCGGTCGCCATCGTCAGCTATCCAAAGATCAATGTCACCGTCATCGTCGTGGTCAAAGAAGAGTGTCGCCCATGTCTCGCCAGCCGGATCACCGGCGATGTTTCCCGCGTCATCGAGATTATCTGGATCAAACCCTTCAGTTCCTTGCCCCTCCTCGGCATTTTCGGGGAATAGAATCGGCTCTCCGAACGAGTCTCTCATCACTATCTGCGGTGCCATGAGCCCCGCTTCTGTGGTTATGTCGACAAACGACGAGCTACCGGTGTTGTGGTACATGACATTGAAATGTCCAGGGTGACTAGGTTCGTTGAATGTTGTGAAATCCACATCGCTTCTGTTTCCGACATACAGATCGAGCCAACCATCGTTGTCTATATCGCCACAGGCGATCGAACCAGCCGACCTTGTGTTCACATGATCACCAAACCAATCACCAGTAGCGTTAGTAAACGTGCCGTTCTTCTGGTTGATATAGAGCCTATCGCCAGCGATAAACACCAGTTCAGAGCCAGTTTCGATGGATCGATAGTCGAGCTTGTCTCCGACTCGACCCATCCCACCGACGTACAGATCCTGATAGCCATCATTGTTAAAATCGCACGCAGCGACCGCGCTGGAGTTGTGAGCCGGTGCAGCAACTCCTGCCTCTTCGGCGATATCTACAAAGGAGCCGCCATCGTTCCGAAATAGTTTGTTGCTTTCTCCACGTGCCTGTTCGATGGGGGCTCCAGATTCTGCCGAAGTCACATAGAAATCTAGATCGCCGTCACGATCGAAATCAAATATTGCCACTCCCGGGTAACGGTTCTTTATCTCGGCACTCTCACCAAGTAGATCAGGAGCGATGTTTGTGAACGAACGGAATTCGGTGCTGAGTGCGCCGCTATTAACACTGGTTTCAGTGTCCTCTCCGGTTTTACACCCAACTAAACTTCCAACTACTGCCAGAGACAGCAATACGAACAGCATGCTGGCTCGCACTCTTTGAAAATCGAAAAATTGAATTATCCGCATTTATTGCCACCTCAGGATCGTTCGGAGTCCAGAACAATCAGGTTAACTAAGGTCACAGTTCAGCGACTGGTGAGAATGCACCAGCCGCTAGGTGTAAATGGCAATCAACGGAGCGAGATTTCAAAGTACCGACGTCGGATTCAGAAACACTAACTCAACTAATCTGGAATTGAGAAGTCAGTGATGAATTCGGCCTTGCCCTGGATGTCGAGTTTTACCCTATACAGATCGCCACCGCGGTAAGTATCCATTTTGAATCCCGCTGGTTCCCATCCGGTAAGTTCCGGATCGCCGGTGCCAAATGCCGCAGTGGTCACATAAAGCTCGTTGAGGTCTTTTCCGCCGAACATCACAGACGATGTCTGAGCGGCCGGAATCTCCACTCTTCGCTCTTCCTTGCCGTCTGGGTCAAACCTAACAATCGCCCCTGCGTACCAGATTGCGGACCAAACAAACCCTTCACCATCGACTGTCATGCCATCTGGAATTCCCCAATCATCGGGAATGGTGGTGAAGACCCGTTTGTTGGAAATCGCTCCGGTGGAGGGATTGTGATCCCACTTGTATATCTCGTGCTTTGGCGAATCGGTCGAGTAAAAGGTCTTGAGATCTGGAGAGAAGCCCATACCGTTACAAAGATCAAGGCCATCATCAATGATCTCAGTTGTACCATCTGACTTGAACCGGAACAATGTGCAAGAGTCGAGGTGTCCACTGCCACCGTAGAAACTTCCGTCAGGACCCACCGTGACATCGTTGAGCTTTATCGGCCGGCCATCAACTTCGCCTCGGTGCAACCACGTGAAGTCGTCATCTGAATTCCATAGTTGGACGCCTTCCCATGTACCGACCGTAAGTCCACCCTGTTTGTTCCGAGTTGCGCCAGCCACGTTGTACCCGGTGTGGAGCAACTTGTTCTCGCCATTAGTAGGATCGTAATTCCAGATTTTGCCGCCCTGAATATCAATCCAGTACAGCGTCTGAGACTCGACATCCCACACTGGCCCCTCACCAACCACCGCGTTCTCCGCTACCAATTTTTCTACCTTGTATCTCACTTTTTTTCTCCTGTGAATAACGCACCGGCGTGTTGTAAATGGATATAGTCGCTAATGATCCGCCAGTTTAGCGCAGAACACGGTTCGCATCAGACTCAAATACTTGTTGGTCAAACGCCGCACAACCAGTGTTTTATACGGTATATTTTCGCCGCGTACGCTGTTTCGATAACCTAGACTCACCATCATGTGTAGGAGTCAACTATGTCATCCAACGTTTATTTCATGGACGCCCGAAGTGATTCAGCCGATACGAGTCTGATCGCGAAAACGACGACGGTGTTCGATGCCGCCGGGCTGGACAAGCTCATTTCACCAGGCGATGTGGTCGCGATAAAGCTCCACTGCGGTGAATGGAATTCGAGTGCGTACCTTCGACCTGTTTATGCCCGAGCAATCGCAGACCGAGTCAAAGAACTCGGAGGGCGACCGTTCGTATGCGACACCACAACACTCACATACAGCCCATTCTCAACTCGTGCAACGGAGCTCGATCTGCTTTTGACCGCCGAGAGAAACGGCTATTCTTCTGCGGTGCTAGGATGCCCATTCATCGTCGCTGATGGCTACGTTGGCACAAGCGATTACCGAGTTGATATTCCTGAGGGATACTTATTAAAAGAGGCGTACGTAGCGCAAGCTATCGCCGCCGCTGACGTACTAATAGCGCTGACTCACTTCAAGGGTCACGGCATGGGCGTTATTGGCGGCGCACTGAAGAATCTCGGCATCGGAGCCCAATCGAAGCGGGGCAAGTTCAACGTCCACATGGGCGGTCACCCAAAGTACGGCGTTGGTGCAGCGGTCAAATTCGATGAGAGCTTTGTCGTTGATAAAGAGAAAGATATCGAGTGGGAGTTGATCGAAGAAGCTTGCCCAATCGGTCTCTTCAAAATACGAGAAGACAACACAATCGCTTGGGATCGAGATAAGTGCATGACATGCCTCGGTTGTCTCGGGGTGATGAACCCTCGTGGAATATTCCAACCAAACCAGATGCTGTTCGATGCGACCGATATCGCAATCGCAGATGCAGCCCTGGGAGTTGTGAAAACAGTACCGAAGGTGGGGTTCGTTACGCTGGCAATCGATGTATCTCCAAAATGTGATTGCGCCGGCTTCTCAGACATGCCGATCGTTCCAAACTTAGGTGTCTTCGCGAGCACCGACCCCGTTGCGATCGATCAAGCATGCGTCGACGCGGTCACCGCATCCCCCGGCATTCCGGGTTCGCTCAGTGAAGAGATGGGTGTAGAAGCAGCAGGTGAGCGCAAGTTCGATCTCGCCGGAGCAGCAATCGAAGGTCTATCTGAACAAACTACTATCAACACCGCAGTGGTGAACGGCCTAGGCAGCCGCGATTACGTGTTGCACCATGTCGAGCCGGTGGGTAGAGAAAAGTTCCGGTTCCCGTTCGACGAGCGACCGACGCGAAAGCGTTTCGCCCGAATGTTCGAGAAGTTTCAGCCGTTCCCGTTCGACCGCCACAACGGACACGGTTACAACCGGCTTCCTGAAGTAGATATCGAAGCGGTAAAGCCGCATGATGGGCCGACCGTCGGAACCCACTCACACGCTGCTTACCACGGCGACGGTACTAGTCATGGGCCTAATGGACACAGTGCGCCGGAGAACCAGTGGCACCCCGGTGAAGAGGGTACGCACTCTCATTCGACGACACACGAACACTAAGCAATAACCCTTAAAACAACTGATCCCACTAGGAGATTTTTCTAAAAATGGCAAGAGCGCAGGATATGCTCGATGAGGCGATCGTCCTTCTTACTAATGCAGGGCAAAACAAGCTTGCAGATCGACTCACGGCTCAACGCGAAAAATTCTTCTTCACATCGCTGGCTGGCGTACCACTAGCGAACAAAGTGAAGAAAGCCGGTTCGGAATTGAGTGCCGATGGTTCAGAATCAAACATTGCAGCCGTTGAAGCTCTTGTAGTCCAGATCGAAGATAAGGCCGATGCACCGGGGACAGTCCTCACCTGATGGCAACTGTATTAGTTACGGGCGGAGTCGGAAGCATGGGTCAGTTGGTTTGTGCTCGGCTTGCGGCCGACGGGCACACGGTTCGTGCTTTCGATTTATCGACTGCTAACTTCGATAGCATTCCCGATGGAGTGTCAGCGTTACAGGGAGATTTGACGTCTCAAGAGGATGTGACCATTGCACTCGAAGGCATCGATGCTGTTGTACATCTAGCTGCGATACTGCCTCCAGTTGCAAATCGACTGATAGAACTAGCTCAGCGAGTTAACGTCGCGGGCACTAAGATCATCGTTGATGCCATGAATGAAAATGTTCCAAATGCAAGATTAGTTTTCAGTTCATCGGTCAGTGTCTACGGCGCACCGGCTAACGATAGCGAGGTAACAACTTCGCAAGCCTACGACCCCGACGACAACTACGCTAAAACAAAGACTGAATCCGAGCAGATCGTAGTGAACTCCGGACTCGATTCTTGCGTTCTGAGAATCTCCGGAGTTTCAATTCCAGTGTTCCAAGACCCACCCGCTGCGTGGCCATTCCTACCAGATCAAAAGATCGAGTTTGTGCACCGTGACGATGCCGTAAACGCTATCATCGCGGGTGTCACAGCGAATCTAACCGAATCAACTCGAATTGTGAACGTAAGCGGTGGCCCCACATGGAAAATTACAGGATCCCAGTACATTGCCGACTACTTTGGGATGATCGAGGTCGATCCTAAAGACGCCATTTACCAATCTAAGCCGGGGCATTTTTCGTGGTACTCAGACGAGGGGGGCAACGCAGCACTCGGATATCAGCAGAACTCTTACCCTCAGTATCTTGAACAACTTCAAGACGATATAGACCGTCTGATGGCTGAGTAGAATCACATCAGATTGAGCTCTGTACTCCGTGGCGTCTTGGTTGCTTCGAACTTGACCTGTCCAAATGCAGCCGCCCTCGCAGCATACGCGTCCCTCGCCGACTGTGTCATCGCTTGGAATACCACTATAGCGAACAGGATTATGCCGATAAACCCGATTCCGCCTGAGGCTCCTAGTGCATGTTCACCTATCTCAGAAACTGTGAATCCGAACCCGACTCGCAGAACCACGCTGATGGTTATGAAAACATATGCAACATCCATAAGACGTGGATGTCGGATGTCAGTCCCTTCGAAAATCGGGATGAAGCGAGATGCGGCCCCGAAGATCAAGGTCGTTACGAATCCCAACGTGAACACGTGCATGATGGGCAAAGAGACTTCGACTGGTATCAGGTCAGTCATCCCTGAGTTATCGAGAGCCGTCAGGATCAACATTACACAGCCGACAACTAGCCAGCCATACGCCGTACGAACAAGCCAACCGTAACGTGCATAGCCAACTGCGAACCTCCGAATTGGTCCACTCGAAGGTTCCAGCACTCGAAGAGCATAGACAAACATGCCCGCACCTGATGAAGCCAAAATGAGTGCAGTTGACGCGACACCCTGATCCAAATTAGCGAATCGTCCTACAATCAATGTTAGTAGACCTAGTTGAACCAATAACAGAGAAATACGGTTCGTTCGTTCATGCATCGGTTGAAGCAGCAAGAACCCTCGAATCGCCCGCGCCGAAACACCGAAAATGAAGCTAGCGATGAATCCGAATAGACACGTATATATGAGTGCTTCGTTCCATGGAGCGTAGCCCAATGGTGCGCTATCGACTGCCATGCGCAGCGTTATCACTAAATGCAACGCTCCTGCAATGACCGACCAAAACACCCCACTAATCATCCAGATTTCTGCCGAACCTGACTGACTCGTTGAAAGACGAATTACCCCGTACAGCGTCCATCCGAAAACAAGCATTCCAGCGAAAAGTAAGACGCCACCTATTGCCACAAGAGGATCAGCGAGAGACATTTTGTACAGGCTCTGCCCTGTGAACCGGAACAGTAACCCTGCAATCACCAGCCACATGCTTAGTTTCTGAGGAAGCGGGTATCTAATCGAGCTTCTGAAAAATCGAGGCACAACGTGATAAGCGAACCCCATCACGAACAGCCCAGCCCAGCCGAAGAGTTGGGCGATGCCATGTGATTGCGAATGTGTAACCCACGTAAGGCTGCGCTCAATCCCGAGCAACGGCATTATTAATATCGCTGCACCCGTGGAAAAACCCAGTGTAATAGCGACGATCAATGAAGCCCGAATGAACGGACGATATAGTCGTTGTGTCGACCAGTCCTCAGATGTCATATCTCGATTCTGGAGGTATTTTTCTGTTGACGGAGCACTTTAACGTGAAGGACGCGTGAGCCTCGCAAGTTCACTTAAATCAATCATCATGTAAGAGTTAGAGATTACGCGCTGACCAGCCACGTAATCTCTAGAACCATACCTATGGTATTTCGCAATCGTGTTTTGAAATGAGATGCTAAAAAGGTTCGATAATGCGCAATACAACTCTTGTTGAATCGAATTCCGGTCGAGCACACCAAACTTTCGCAGTACAACATTCATCGCAGCGGCACCCAAAAGGTCATCCAACCAGTATGAATAACAACGAAACAAACACGGATTTTTCCGATCTGTCGGCTCTTTTCTTCAACTGCACATTTAAGCCTAGTCCTGAGCTATCGCACACTGAAGGACTGATCAACAACTCCAGAACGATCATGGAAGCTCAGAGTGTGTCGGCATAGGTTCTTCCGCCCCCCTATCGATTACAAGATCGCCCACGGCGTGTACCCCGCCATGACCGAGCAGGAATGGCAATTCGATGCATGGTCTGAGCTTTACAAGAAGGTTCAAGTTGCCGATATCTTAGTCATCGCTACTCCGATTTGGCTGGGCGAGAAGTCATCGGTAGCCACACAACTTAATGAACGGCTTTACTCATTTTCCGGAGATCTGAACGACTTCGGACAGTACGCTTATTACGGTCGAGTAGGCGGTTGTTTGGTAACCGGAAACGAAGACGGTGCCAAGCATTGTTCCATGAATTTTCTCTACTCGCTCTAACACCTCGGATACGTCATTCCTCCTCAAGCCGACGCTGCTTGGCTCGGCGAAGCAGGTCCCGGCCCATCGTATCTCGATGAAGGATCAGGTGGACCGCAAAACGATTTTACGAATCGTAATACAACGTTTATGGCGTGGAATTTAATGCATTTTGCCCGCATGATCAAAGATGCTGGCGGCATTCCAGCCTACGGAAATCAGCGATCAAAATGGGATGCAGATGCGAGATTCGGTCACCCGAATCCTGAGTACCGTTAAAGCTTAAGCGTCTACTACTAGGACATGCTCTGATTGTTTTACTCGAAGGTTGAAACGGCAGCAAGACCGCTCGAACTTGAAGAGATTCTTCCGTTCAGAAAGAAGGTGGTCAAGGGACCAATTCCTTTGACATCAACCACGCCGCGTTCCTCAAAAGAGTGCGTGCCTGACAACTTATTTACTGTCGCTTCGAGCACTTGAATTCGATTAGGAATACCGTGGGATTCCATGCGGCTTGCCGTGTTTACGGTATTGCCCCAAACGTCGTAAATGAACTTTTTGAGCCCAACAACACCCGCAACGGCCGGCCCCATGTGAAGGCCTACACGGATTTGAATATCGGTACCGGTATTATTGCGATAGTCGCTGAGAAGACTAATCATTTCGAGACCCATATCCGCAATATTCTCGGCGTGACCTCTGCCATCGACACCGATTCCACCGGCGATCATGTAGGCGTCACCGATCGTCTTGATTTTCTCTAGGTTGTACTTGTCAGCGATATTGTCGAACATCGAGAATATCGTATTGAGCATTTCGACCAAATCAGACGGGCTCATGTTCTTCGACATCTGCGTGAAGCCAACAACATCAGCGAACAAAACACTCATGTCGTCGAACCGGTCGGCGATGAGACCTTCACCGCTCTTCAACCGATCTGCGATCGAACTTGGAAGAATGTTAAGCAGCAGTATTTCGTTGTCCCTATGGGCTTTTTCGAGCTCAATAATCGCTGTTATTTCGGTTCCGTAGAGGTTGATAAACCCGAATTCAAATACTCCGACCACAAGTAGCGAGAATGTTCGACCGTCAACGGATACTTCAACCGATTCAGAAGAGCCGCTATCCGATATCGCTTGGATCTTCTCGAAAAAGTCGTTAGGTAGTTTTTCGCCAACGGTGGCGCCGATCGCTTTCAACGCTATATCGCTCGCAGGATTAGCGTACTCGACCACTTGATCACCGGTGACTCTCATAACCGGATTCGGGTTTTGATCGGGGAACTTATTCATGGCGATACGGGCGGTGATGTCATCGCCATAGATGTTGGTGATATCGAACTCACGTGTGTGAACCGGAGTCAGCGAATACGTACGCCCTGCTCCACTCACTTGTAGCGAATCAGATAACGAACCTGATCGTAATGCGACGATCTTTGCACGCATCTCTTCGCTGAACAGTTCGCCAACTTCCATTCCCATCGCTCGAACCACCAATGCGCCTGCCGAATTCGAGTATTCGAGCTTCCCGTCTGGTGACATTCGCATCACCGGGCTAGGGTTCAAGTCTGGGAACTTACTCAGGACCTTCATCGCCGTGATGTCGGTTCCGTAAACATTGATGCAGTTGAATTCGAAGACCTCGACGATGAGCAGCGAGTACACTCGGTCGTCGGCTTCCACTTCGATAGTCTCCGCGCTTCCGCTAGCAGCTATACGCTGGAACTCGCGCATCATGTCAGCTGGAATGGCGTCTCCTATCTGAGCTTTGATTGCCTTGCAAACTAATTCGCTCGCCGGATTGGCGTATTCGAGAACGCCTCCTTTCGCTATACGCAACACCGGATTTGGGTTTTGATCAGGGAACTTGTTCATTGCGATTCGAGCGGTGATATCGGAACCGTAGATATTCGTAATCGCAAATTCCGGCGTATGTACCGGTAATAAGGAGAAAGTACGACCGGCACCACTTACAACTAGAGGTTCATCAGTTAGTCCGTTGCGGGCATCCTCAATCCTACTAATCATTTCTGGTTTGAGCTTCTCACCAACGCTAACACCCATAGCTTTCACCACGAGATCGGCGGCATCATTGGCGTAATCTAGCGTGCCGTCACCTGTCATCTTCATCACAGGATTAGGGTTGAGATCAGGGAATTTATTTAGCACTTTCATCGCAGTTACATCGGTGCCATAAACATTAATGAAGCCCTGATCTTTGAACATCACAGGCAGTAGCGAGTAGGTCTTGATACCTGCTGTTATTTCAAATGAACCGGACACTTCTTTCGCAGCTTCTCGCGTCAGATTTTCAAATAGCTGTTCACGGATCTTCTCGTCGTTAGATAGACCGAGAGCAGACGCTATGGCTGCACTTGCCGAATTTGAGTACAAAAGAACGCCATCGAAAGAAACTCGAAGCACCGGATTAGGGTTCAGATTTGGGAACTTGTTGATCGCCTCAAGCTGGTCGCGAAGTCGGCTATGAGCATCAGCGTTCGCTCGACGAGCTGAGCCAACGACTGTGGCACTGGTGAGCAGTGAAACAATAAATGGCACCATCACGGTCAACGGGATCTGCCATTGCATCCGCGAAGTCCACTCGCCAGCAATGATCGAAGCACCCTGGGTTATGGCAACAAGAGTCGTGCCGACAAAAAGTGCCGTCTTTAGAGCTCGTCTGATTACTCGGCCGTCGCGCAAATCGCCCAGCCAGATTCTCGTCTGCATATTCAACAACTTTGTGTATTTACCCTTATTTCCGAACAGGAATCTTAGCGGATACTACTAACGCATGTATGTTCTAATCAGGGACTTCTGTATCGGCAATCCCAGCGTTCGAAGTATTTGATTCAATTGGTGCAAAAAAGGCGCGAGAGATTAGTCTGCCACCGCTCGATTTACTATGGAATCTGCTGCGTATGAAAATGGTTCGGCAGCAGAACTTCGCACTTTCAGCCACCAGTAGTCAAATTAGATCACCACTTCGCGCAAAATCCGCCAACGAATAAAGATAGGCAGTACTTCTAACTCATAGTCCGATAACGGATAGGACAGGTGGTACCTATTTAGGAAATATGCACCAGATTCCACGTCGGCTTGTGGATCACCTCCGAGCGGTGAAAAAATGGTAACAGCTCCGCCAAGATCGAGAAGCCGACTTGCGCGAATTGATGTATAGAAGTCGAACACTCCAGTCAATTCGTTCCCGGTGAATTGGAGGTTACGCATCCGGTAGTCACCATGGCACATGAACTCCGGCAGCCTGGTGAAATCGACCGACGCTAATTCGTCAGAATTTTGCTTTGCCAATCCAACGAGATCCGCACCCTCATCACCAAGGTGACGACCAAGATCTTCAGCGCGCCGCAGCCATATGGTTCGACAGTGGGCAGTGTGAATATCGGCCAATTGCCTCGCACGTTATTTGGAACAAAATTCTGGCATGTTTGGTGAAATCTCGAAAGTACCTTCGCAGCACTCGAGACGCGTTGACGATTTACTTTTGGCTTACATTTGTCTGGACCATCACCCATCCACCTGAACAATGTCCATCCTGTTCCAGCCTCCCATATGTTCAACTCACCCGACCGTGCGGCAATCAACTCAGGTGAAAAGTCAAACCCGGAATCTGACAGATGCGTCAAAAGCTCGGCTTCATATCCAAGGTTTCCGAATTGGGTAGGACGGTTGCTGCGACATAAATCGAACGATTTACCGCGGCAGTCGACTCTAAAATGAACATTGTACGAACCGGTGTCGAGAGGTGAAAATGAAGCACCTTGAAGCTCGTAAGCACTGACCACAGTTTCTGGCACGGCACGTACATTATCCTGCAGCCGAATATCGTTATAGTCGGGCATGTCTGGGTCAGGAAAATGGCTGAGAGACAACGAATTTGCTTTGCGGATAACGGAGTAAAGTTAGGTTTGCAACCCTATCGTGTTCCCGAACGAATCTCCCCTAACCTTGTTGAAATGAAATAATTCGTAAACTTCCACAGTTTTGTCACCCTAGTTGTCCTAGAGTTGAAGTTGTGCGACCAATTATAGTTATCCTGCTTTATTATCATTCGCTGGTCCTGTGCCTTAGCTGCGCAAATCTACTTACCTACTGAGCCGTTTACTTTTGGAGTAATTCGAACACATGCCCCACTGGTGGCTCGAAGCAAGGTTGCCGATCATAGTATTCGGTGTGTTATTCACTCTCTGGGTGCTCATTCCCGCGCCAGAAGGTGAATCTGACTTCGCCTCTCGTTTACGTAATAGGTTTCGCAAATAATGTTTGCCTCAGCTGATCGAAAACGGCTTCTCGTCGGACTCCTATTGCTCGCTGTAATTATGGGGTGGTTTCTGGCGTTCAACCGCCTGCCAAAAATCGGAATCGTCGGTGAAGATCTCGACACGGTGCAATCTCAGACGAACCAGTGTTTTCAGGGATTCTGTATCGAGCGGGACCCCGGGGTTAGCTTCGTAACCCGATGGGTCAAGTTCTCTATAACCTACCTCCGCCTTGTCACCATAGGTATGACCTTCGCCTTCCTAACCGCCGGTTTGGCTGAAGCATTTTTGTTCTCGAAATCGATCGGTAAAGGATTACCGACAGCTGGAGTGTTCAGGCGAACTGTTCAGGGAACCGTTTCAGGCGGAGTCATGAACCTGTGTTCAGCCTGCATCGTCCCAGTATCATCATCGTTCCACAGACGAGCAGGCATAGAGGGTGCCATCGCGATGGTCCAAGGCTCGACTACCCTCAATATTCCGGCACTGGCAATGGTATTTTTTGTATTTAGTCCGGTACTTGGATTCAGTCGACTGATTCTGGCTGTTGTTGGTGCATTAATTATCGGACCGATTGTCGTTCTGAGTGTCCGGCGCGATCGGGTGAAGTCAATCGAAATCCCTGACACCTACCGAAACCCTGTTGATATAGCGGGATGGGGTGAAGTACTCACTCCGGCATTCAGGCACTGGGCCAAGGCCAGTATCAGGTATGCCATTAAGTTGTCACCGATCATGATCGTCGCCGGATTCGTTAGTGGCCTAGCGATTCAGTGGCTTAGTCCTGAAGTAGTCGCCACTTATCTTGGAAACGACATTCGTGGCGTGCTGCTAGCTGCCACATTCGGTCTGTTGATTAATGTGCCCTTGCTGTTTGAAATTCCTCTAGTTGCATTGCTGCTGCTGCTAGGAATGGGTACTGCTCCAGCCGCAACGTTATTGTTCAGTGCAGCGGCAGCTGGCCCTGTGACTTTCTGGGGGCTATCTAACTTGATGCCTCGTAAGGCATTGGCAACCTTTGCATCCGCCACATGGGTGGTCGGAGCACTCGGCGGAATACTCGTTCTCATCGGCGGTCACTACTTTTGGGAAGGTGCTGGGTTAAGCGACCGCGTCGCTAAGGCATCTGAGCAAAGAACAGTAGAAGAACTATTCTTCGCTTCCGGGTCCAATACGTTTGATATCGCCGACTATCCGAACGTATTCGACGGTGTTCCAGCCGCCGACGAGTTTGCACCGTTCCAGAATGTTGCTCCGCTGATCGGCACCGAAGCACTTATCGAAAATCGATACCCGGGTGTAGCGATTTTCGACTTCGATCGTGATGGTGATCTAGATTTTTATGTGACATCTGCCGAGTCAAACTCGGTATTACAGATCACGCGCGGTGGACCAAACAAGCTGTTCAGGAACGATGGCGGCAACGTATTCACAAACGTGGGCTTGAGTGCTGGTGTGTCGGCCGAAACTCACAACTCGACGGCGGTTGCTGCCTGCGACATAGACAACGATGGGTATCAGGATCTGTACGTGGGTGCGCAAGGGCGAATCGGTGACAATCTCGACTATCGATCGATAGCGCAGAACCCAACCCTTGCCGCTGCCGTCCAAGACCGTCTGTTCCACAACAACGGTGACGGTACCTTCACAAACGTTACAACCACAGCATTCGCAGGTCATGCCAATCCTCGATCTGCAGCGAGCATCGCTTGCGGTGACGTAGACAACGATGGTTGGCTCGATCTATATATCGGAAATCGAGCCGATCAGGATTTCGTGCGATTCGACACATCACGTCATCATGGTCATTTCAACACCTTCTTCCACAACAACGGTGACGGTACCTTCACAGATCTTACGGTCGGAGCAGGACTGATTTCACCACCGATCAGAATGCGTGACATTGCAGGAAATCCAATAACCTTCCCTGCCCCCGACAACAAATCGATCGAAGGATTCGATATCAGTGTGCTAGACGGAAACGGCAACATTGTTGGCGACTCTGCTGGCCAAACTTGGACGAGTATGATGTTCGATCACGACGCAGATGGCGATCTCGATATATGGGTTGGTGACGATGGCGACAGATTGAAGATCTACCGAAATGACTCTAGTCCAGCCGGAATCAAGTTCACTCCGATAGAGGAACTTTTAGGTATCGACCAGATGGGTCAATGGATGGGATTCGCGCTCGGAGATTACGACGGAGACGGCGATCTTGATGTGTTCGTAACCAACATGGGCTTCCAACCGTTGGAACGACCGTGGCCCGGCGTACCGTCGGCAGATTGCGCCTATTACCAGTCCACTGATAGCGGAACGTGTTTCCACGCTCTGATCGAGAACCGAGTCAATGAAGAATCCGAACCTAATCGCCCCGGTGCGTTTGCGTTCGTCACAGGTGAAACCCATGTGACTGCAAGCGCGGTAGTTCCGCCTTCGTCTTTGGGCACAGATTTCAAGCCAGCGAGCGAAGCAGCTATAAATGGGCTCGAAGCGTACGAGTTCGGATTCGGAACAGCGTTCTTCGATATGGACAACGACGCCGATCAAGATCTGTACTGGTTAGGTTCGCTTGGGGCACGTGGTGAAGGGCCCCAAGGAGATATCGCTCCGGCGTTCGGTCGGTTGCTCCAAAACGACGGCAACGGAGCATTCACCGACGTTACCGCTGAAGCTAGAATCATCGATTCACTGGCTGTCGATTACTCGGTACTCGACCCCGGACATCATGATTTCAATGCAGTCCAGCAGCGTTTGGGGTCAGAGTTCCATGAGAACGGTAAAGGCGTAGCAGTTGGCGACTTGAACAGCGACGGGTTTGTCGATGTGATCGGAACAAACAGCAATGGTGAGACGTTCGATGCGAATGGCGAACGTGTTGTGGCAAGCGGCCCATTATTCGTATGGATGAATAGCGGCAGTGATAATCACTGGATTTCGTTCAGGCTTCAGGGTCGCATGGCTATTGATGGCACCGGCTCGAACGCTGATGCCATAGGAGCCAAAGTAACGGTGACTCACACCTCAGGCATTGGCGAGTCAATCACTCAGATCCGCGAGGTTCTCGGTTCATCTAGCTTCCTTTCGATGAGTTCACTTGATGCTCACTTCGGAATCGGAAGCGCTGATTCGGTGAATATAGTCATCGAATGGCCGAGCGGACGAACCACAACCACGGACGATCTCAGCGTAAACCAACTATATGAGTTGACGGAACCGGCCAGTTAGCGGCCAGTTACTTGCTTTGATCAGGTCGTGTCGGTTTTGTAAGAATCGCCAGCGCCAACCCCATCAGCGAGAAGACAGTGACTAGGATGTAGGCGAATCGCCAGCCGTTCATGAACGAATCACTGGCAGCTTTATTACCGGTGATGTCACTGAGCGGAATATCAAAACCATCGGCGACCATTACACCCACAACTACAGCCGACGCTATTGCCTGCCCGGCGACGTTGCCAACGTTCCTTGTCAGGTTCGTCAACGCACCGACCACACCAAATGACTCTTTATCCACGCTACCCAGGATTGTGCTGTTGTTAGGCACTCCCCAGAGACCCATTGCCAGTCCGTTAAACAGCAGCACAACCATGATGACCCAGAACGGTGTCTCACTGGTAAACAGCATAAACCCGATCGCAGTAGCGACGAGCAGTGCGAAACCGACAATGGTGAACGGTCGTTCTCCAATTTTGTCGCCCATACGACCCGATGAACTCGCTGCCACGGCCATTCCAAGTGAGGTAACAAACAAAATTCCACCGGCGGCTGCTTCCTGTATATCCCGTAGGCTAATCAGATATATCGGCATCAAGAACCGAACAGTTGTGGTTCCCAAAAAGCCCAAGAATCTTGTCCCGATCGCCATCGAAAACATCAAGTTCTTGAACATTCGAAGCTGAAGCATGGGGGCGTTGGAGTTAAGTTCCCACCAAACGAACAGCGCGAATAATGCGACTGCCGAAACCGCTCCTCCAAGAATTAATGGAGAGATGATCGGTACGCCAAATGGGTTGTTGATCAATACCACCACTACAATGATGGTCAATCCCGACACGATCGCTCCAACCCAGTCAAATGACGGGCGTTCTCCTGTGCGCTGTTGGCTCACGATTTTTTCATCAAGAATGAAATAACCGGCAACGAACGCTATGCCAATCGGGATTGTCAGCAGCAGGAATAGAGATTGCCAAGCCATAAACTGCAAAATAATTCCGGCGATCACGGGACCAAGCGCACCACCAATCGCGACTGATGTTGTTTGGGCACCAATCGCTTTTCCGCGCTCGTGGGCAGGGAACACAGAAAGTACCATCGCCGTCCCAACAGACTGACCCATCGAGTTACCAATGGCAGTAAATATTCTGGCAGCGATGAGTAGGCCAAATGTGGGCGCAAGGGATGTGAATACCGAACCGGTGGCGAACAGAGTCAGCCCAATCAGATGGACTTTCTTTCGGCCGATGATGTCGGCCAATCGCCCCATAGGAAGCATGAATGCACTGATCGTCAGCCCCTGAACGATCACCACCCAAGATGCTGAGCGCAAAGTTACGCCAAAGGTGTCGGCGATCTGGGACAGTGCGATAAACACCATGCCCATGCTCGCAACCATCGTAAAAAATGCGATACCGATTGCAGTGAATGCTATCCACTTGTTGGTATGGGTAGAATCAGTCTGGTCAGACGGTGGTGCAGAGGTTGTATTGACCTCGCTCAAGTGGCGAAGTTCAAATCGAATATGTGACCAGATTTTAACATAGGCGCCATACTACTCCCACCCCCTAAGTGGAGCGCACTCACTAAACTTCAATCATCGACGAAAGTACACCTAGGTAGCCCGTTGCTCGATCCACTCAAGATCAAACTCAAACCCGAACCCAGGGGCATTTGAGGGCGTCAAGTAACCGTTTTTGATAATCGGAGTACCGGGCAAAACTACCAACTCTTCGAGCGGAACACCAGGAGGCGCAACACCTTCAGATCGTTCAGCCCACATGACAGACGGCATAGCATATGCGAGATGCTGGCCATACGGATAGTTCGTACTAGCGTGAGGAATCACGGTCAATCCGTGGGCTTCAGCGAGATGGCAAATCTTGATCCCAGCCGTCATGCCACCAACCCATTGCAGATCTGGCTGAAAGATGTCGACCAAACCATGACTCGCAGCCAGAGCGAAAGGATGAATTGAGTACCAGTGTTCGCCCGTTGCGAGTGTCTGGAACGGAATTCTTTGTCTGAGATTAAAGTAGCTATCCATGTCTTCCGGCAACATGTAATCCTCCAGCCACTTGATGTGATACGGACGAAGCCGTTCAGCTAGACGAACCATGTAGTCGGTGTTCATTGACATCCAACAATCGACCGCTATTTCGACGTCAGGCCCCACCTGTTCACGAGTCTTCGCAATAAGTTCTTCTGTGCGATTTAGCCCGGCTAGGCCGTCGTCAGGACCTTCACTCAAGAACAGTTTTACTGCCTTGAATCCAAGCTCCAAGAACCAGTCGATTGAATTTTCAGTTCCGTAAGAAAGATCGGTATTGCTGGCATAGCAGAAGATTTTGTCCTTCTGAGGTCCACCGATCAGTTCGTAAACGGGCGTGTTTAGGAGCTTCCCTTTTAGATCCCATAGGGCATTGTCGACGGCACTGATTGCGAAGCTAGAAATACCGGCTGTGCCATATGGGGAAGTTGCCTTCTGCATAAGATCCCATATACGCTCGGTCGCCATGCAGTTCTCACCCTCGATCAACGGACCGAGATGATCGTTAATCAATGGCACAGTCACGCCGCTGTGTAGTGTCAATCCAAATCCCCACGTTCCATCTTCAGCGGTGACGACACAAGCGGTGCGCTTCCAGCTATTTCCCCAGTCGCTACGCTTCAACTCGGGATATCGTTGCATCGGACTCACAAAGCCATCGGTATCAAGCTTGGGAGCCCGAGGCTTCGTAGTGGCGTGCGGAGTTACATCAACCTCAATGGCTTTAACTGACTTGATCTTCATGCGGAAATATTCCTGTACTACTGACGTGGGACTGCCAAATACACGCTGGACTTTACATGAAGATCCGACCGGAAAAGCGGCTACTCGCCGCGGAACTGCAGGTCGGAATTGGCTCGCAGGAAGTCCATGTTCATTTCGATACCGAGTCCCGGAGCATCGGGTAGTTGCAATCGACCTTCACGAACATCGAGCGGAGTTTGAATAAAGTTATCATAGGCATTTAAGCGGTGGCGCGCTGTTTCGAGTTTGTAGAAATTCGGCACGGTCATCATCACGTGGGCACCGGCCAGAACATTGATCGGTCCGCTGGCGTCGTGCGGAGATATTGGAACGTAGTACGCCTCCGCCATAGTCGAAATTTTCTTCAATTCCGAGATACCTCCAGTCCATGTAACATCAGGCATGAGGAAGTCGGCCAGATCTTGCTCAAGAACCGCCACAAATTCCCAACGGGTGTGGAGTCGCTCACCTACCGAAATCGGTAGGTCGATTTGATCCCGAACGTTCTTAAGCGCATGTGTGCTTTCGACTGGCACGGGTTCTTCCCACCAGTGAATTTTTGACGGTGCAACACTTCGTGAAAGTCTCACGGCTGTCGGCACGTCGAATCGACCGTGCGCATCGATCAATAACTCCATCTCGGGTCCTGCACCTTCACGAATCGCAGCAGTGATCTCATTACCCTCAGCTTCGCCTTTTGCTGTCATTCCGCCGCTAAGGTAACCGTTGCTCTCTTCAGGCATGCTCGGATATGGATCGAACTTCACTGCCGTATGACCAGAATCTGCAATTTCTTTAGCCTGACGTTTTGCCTCATCTGGCCCTATGTTCGGATCCGGGTGCGTGTACAGCTCGATGTTTTCTCGAACTGGGCCGCCCAATAGGTTGTAGATAGGCTCGTTCATCGCTTTTCCGCGGATGTCCCACAAAGCGATGTCGATTCCGCTGATTGCATTGGTCGACGCGCCTCGAGAGCCCATGTAGGTGAATCGCCTGAAAATTTTGTTCCAGATCTTTTCAATATGGAACGGGTTCTCGCCAACAATCAGTGGATTCAACTGCTGCAAAACAGCACATACCGCTCGGTTCGCTACCGGGTGAGTAGTGGTCACCTCGCCCCAACCGGTGATTCCTTCATCAGTCTGAACTTCCACGAATATGTACTCTCCTTGACGACCAAAGTTGTACGCGGCGGTAGCGAGAAGCAGCCATGGGGTTACTTTTGTAATTATCATGGAAGATTGTTTTCTCCGTGAGGTATTTTTAATTGCGAGACTTACTTACGAACGAATTGGCATCAAGCTTCACAGTGAATCGAGTTGTCCACAAGTGATAATCCGTGAAATCGGTGGTCGATTCATGAAAACACAACTTCCATTCAGTACTAAGTGGTTGCAGCAACTAATAACCTCGTCGATTCAGCGTACATGCCCATCCATTCCGTATCCATTGGCCCAGAAAATCTAGTACTTGCCTTCGAACTCAACTGAATCGCACAACATTGTGATCATTGGAGCAGGACCCGCTGGACTGGCGACAAGCTACTTTCTAAAACAAAGTAACGTCGACCACATCATCCTTGAACGAGGAGGTGTCGGCAACACGTGGGATACGGAGCGGTGGGACGGTTTTTATTTGGTGAATCCCAATTGGGCAGTTCGACTGCCCGGATTTCACTATGTGGGCAAGGAGCCCGAGGGCTATCTGTCCAAGATCGAAACGATTCAGTACCTGCAAGATTATGCAAAGCATTTTGATGCGCCCATTCGGACCGGGGTTCGGGTGAAGTCGATCGAAAAGACAGGTGACGGTTATCTGCTGAGTTTGGGTTCAGGCAGCGTTATCGATGCTCGCTGTATTGTCGTGGCAACTGGGGCGTTTGGAATTCCGAAGATTCCTGATTATTCGGCAACACTGGATAATTCGATCATCCAGTTGCATTCAGCCGCCTACAAAAATTCTCAATCTCTGAATGATGGAGCGGTGCTTGTCGTTGGATCTGGTCAATCGGGGGCACAGATCGCTGAAGAACTTCACGAAGCAGGCAAGATAGTATTCCTGTCGGTCGGAAGTGCGGGTCGTCGTCCACGTCGGTACAGAGGGCGAGACTCTTCATGGTGGAACTACAGAATGGGCGCCTTCGACAAGACAGTCGAAAATGTTGAGTCTGTCGACGACGCTCGTTACAGCGCTTCATCGCACACTAGCGGCGCCCGAGGTGGACATAACATCTACCTGCGACAAATGGCAAAAGAAGGTGTGACTCTTGTTGGTCGCGTCACGGGAGGTGAAGGTAAGACTTTATCCTTAAACACTGATCTAGCGAAGATTTTGATGGCAGTCGACGAACATCCAAGTACGTGGAAACAGAGCGTCGACGCGTACATCGAGGAACACGGTATTCAAGTACAGTCCGACAATACAATCGATCCGCCAGACATCGAGGGCTGGCCCAAAGGCAACGCGCCAAGTTCGCTGAATCTCGAACAAGCAGGGATTACAACAATCATCTGGTCGACCGGGTTTAAGTACAACTTCGACTGGATCAAGCTGCCAATCACGGACGAGCACGACTATCCAATTCAGCGCCGTGGTGTGACTAAATACCCAGGCTTATATTTCATGGGACTTCAGTGGATGTACGGCTCAAAATCAGCGCAATTCATCGGTGTTGGCGAGGACGCCGAATATGTAGCTGGTCATGTCGCCGAGCATTTCGGACAAGTGATCTAACGGTCTAGTCGTCACAAACCAAAATAAACGAATCTGCCCGTACTTGGGTATCGGCAAGATTCGTTTGATTTATTGTTTTGGTTTCTGGTGGTACCCAGCAATTGCCAGCTATTCAGATGCCCCAGATAGGGCTGTCTCAACAACCGGTTTCGTCACAGATACGATGGGCGAACGACCCTCGATCGAGATGTTCGGAATCCATTCGAGCCACTTCGGCAAGTACCAGGCATGTCGACCCAGAATGCGCATCACACTTGGAACGAGCAATGATCGAACGATCGTCGCGTCAAGCAGTACCGCAGCACCTAAGCCGAATCCCATCGACTGGAAGAATGCGATGTCGCCTAAGGCGAATCCACCGAATACTGCGACCATGATAAGCGCCGCGCCCGTGATGATGCTTGCAGTCTTGCGAAGACCAAACGCCACAGATTCCGAAGCGAGTCCAGTTTCGTCGAAGCGTTCCTTGATTCTGCTTAGCATGAATACGTGGTAGTCCATTGATAACCCAAACAGGATGCTGAACATGAACAACGGCAACCAAAATTCAATCTGATCGACCTGTTTGAATCCGAATACTTCGATTAAGAAGCCTTTCTGGAATATCAATACAACAAGTCCGTATGCCGCTCCAACCGATAGCAAATTCATAAGAATCGACGCTATCGAAATCGTGATTGATCTAAAGGCAAGCAGCAGCAGCATGAAACTCAAACTCAGCACCGATGCAAACACAATAGGTAGGTATTCATCGGTAATTTTTATAGAGTCAACCACTTCTGCCGTGCTACCACCAACCAAAGCTTCATACGAGCTATCTGGCACACCAGCAAATGCTTCAGGAATGAGTTCTGTCCTAAGACGTCGAATGGTGTTCAAAGAAGCTTGATTTTGAGGGTCTCCTGGGATCTTCGAGGTGAAGCTAGCAAGATTGACACTCGGTTCGATACGGACTTCAGGAGTTTGCAATCCAGTATCTTCCGTAATCAATTGTTCAAGCTTCGTCAGCGCACTAGCGACTGCATCGGAGCCGACATCACCGTCGATGGCGACGAGTGCCGGGGCATCGGAACCAAAGCCGAATTTTTCATCAAGCTTCTGAAAACCCTGCTTTGCCGGAAGTTCATCAGGTAGTACGGAAATACCACTCGTACCCTTTTCGAGGTCGAAATAGAAATATCCAAGCGCTAGCAATACGGCAACTGCCATAATCATGCTGATGTATGGTCGACGCATCACGTTGATCGTAATCGTGTTCCACATACCAGATTGAGCTTCCGGATCGACGACTTTGTCACCGCCGAGTCCCAACGAGAATTTGTTATTGGTAAATCGGCGAATCAGCGTCAACAAAGTAAGAACTGCCATCACACCGCCCGAAACTATTATCACCTCGGTGCCGAATCCTACGGTGAGAGTGAGTACGGCAACGCCGACGATGAACAGCCCAGCCGTCAGCGGCAGTGGTGCCTTTACGCTGTAAACCTTGTCACCCAGAATTCCGATGATTGCGGGTAACAACGTAACCCCGACAATTACCGCGACGAAGACCACAAGAATTGCACCGATTCCGAATGCCTGGAAAGTTCGTTCCGGGATTATCAGCATTCCAAGCATCGCCAAAACGACGGTTAGACCGCTGAACACCACTGCTCTACCTGCTGTGCCACCAGCAGCTTCAATCGCAGCGTGCTTGTCGAGACCTCGCTCGCGTTCTTCCTTATACCGAGAAAGTATGAACAGTGAATAGTCAATACCGACTGCCAGTCCCATCATCGAAATAATGTTAGGCACAAACTCATTCAGATCCATTAACTGCCCAACCATTGCCGTTAGGCCAACTGCAGTGAAAATCGCTACGATCGCCAGAATTATCGGAATAAATGCAGCGACAACAGCACCGAAAACCAGAGCAAGAATAATGATGGCAACCGCAATTCCAATGGTTTCACCTGTTAAGAGATCGCTCTCTGCCAAGTCGCCCAATGCGTGTTCGATACTAGCGTTGCCAATCATGTAGAACTGGAACTGACCATCTGTGAACTCTTCCGTCACGTGCAATAAGGTGGAGATATAACCGTCCGATTCCTGAAGGATGTTTATCGATGTCAGCAGCGTTGTACCATCTTCTGAAATCTGCCCCTCATAGTCACGCCACTGGCCGACCAGAACTTCGACGCCATCTTCAAGTTGAGCCGCTTCTAGTGCATCTCCGAATTCCGATACACGCTGATCGAAAACTGGGTCACCCGGCTTAATCCCATTAGCAAGAATTAACACGAATTCAGACGAGGTCGCAGGCCCTGTCTCTTCATCGGTATTTTGCCCAGTGCCGTCAAGTTCTCCGAATCGCTCATGAATAAGTGTCTGCGCACGTTCGTACTCGAGAACCTTAGTTGGGCCTTGATCACCGTCGAGTGCGCTTTCCAACAGGCTACTGGTGAGCCCACCAGCGGCTACTAGTACCACGATCCAGCCAGCTACTATCCACCACGGACGTCGTCCGCAAAGGCTTGCGACTCCTTCTACAGAAACTCTCATCGTTGCCCTCGCTGCGTAACTGATGAAGCAGTAAAACTTGAATAATTTAAAAATGCCGACTGCTCACTATGAACCGTTCACCACAGCTTGTCGAGTGTTATGACTAGTCTATGGTGTTTAATCGGGTATACCCCGCTAACAGATCAGTGGCTTTGCGTCGTTAATTCTAACTATGGAAATACCCATCGAACCTCCTTCGATGGGTATTTCTGGAACTCACCTCACTGCGGCATATTTCCAAAGGTTTAGGTAATCAACCCGTTGAATTTCCTGGTTAGCGAGTACACTTTTTGGTCGTGACATCAACGACAGACCCTCCCGCAATCTCTCTCCCTCGAGTAGCTCGAACTCCCTTCTATTACGGCTGGGTCATCCTTGCCGTGGCAGCTCTGGCGAACTTCACATCGGCACCAGGGCAAACCTACACATTTTCGGTGTTCCAGAACTCGTTCTTAAACGATCTGCATCTATCTTCAACCGCAGTGTCCACTTTGTATCTGTTTGGGTCACTCACAGCCGCTGTAATCATCATTTTCATTGGACGCTACCTCGATCGTCTCGGACCTCGAGTGATGCTTGTAATCGTCACAATATTTTTAGGGCTCGGAGCACTTTGGCTCTCACAAATTAACTTTGCGTGGCAGCTGTACGTAGGCTTCGCAATCATGCGAACGATGGGTCAGGGTGCGCTGAGTCTCATTCCAGCAACAGTCGTATCTGTCTGGTTCGTTCGCAAACGCCCCATGGCTCTCGCGATCATGGCTTTAGGCGGGGCGCTGGCAAGTGGAGTGTTCCCGATCTACGGCGCTACCTTGATTGACGCTTTCGGATGGCGCACTGCCTGGGTGGCTATCGCAATCACGGTCTGGGTTCTACTGATAATTCCTGCGATCATCTTCATGCGTACGACTCCAGAGTCAATTGGTCTACGCCCTGATGGTGATTCAACTGAGACTGATCACAATTTACTTAGCTCGATTGGTTCAGCAAAAAAGCGATTCATCGACTCGGAACGGTCGTGGACTCTTGGCGAAGCGATTCACTCCCGAGCACTCTGGGTATTGATTTTTGCAGGTACTGCACAATCACTCGTAGGAACAGGAGTGATGTTCCATCAAGTATCGATCATCACCTCGAAGGGACTCACTGCTTCCACCGCCGCTGGTGTGTTCGGAATCATCGCCCCTATGCTAATCGCTGGGCAGTTTCTAGGTAGCTATTTGGCTTCACGAATCGAACTTCGTTACCTGCTAGCAGCCGGTCAGGTAGTGATTATTATTGCCATGTTGATCCTTATGAACACCACGCAACTGTGGCAGGCGTATTTGTATGGCGCTGTGTTGGGCATAAACATGGGATTCCTGATGAACATCAATCAGGTTGTGTGGCCGTCATACTTCGGCAGAAAGCACCTCGGAAGTATCCGAGGCGTGACCAACTTCGGCATGATGTCGGCAGCAGCCCTCGGCCCATTGCCCTTAGCACTCGCTCTCGATATCACAGGAAACTCCACAGCCGGACTCATCGCCTACATGACGTTGCCACCACTTTGCGGAGTAGCGGCATTGTTCGCTGGCAATCCAAGAGCACTACCAAAACAGGTATATTCGAGTCGTTAGTTCTCGACATTTACTGCAGGTGATCGAGGTATGTCTTGCAGAATAGTCACGTAGGTCGAATTACTCTGGTATGAATGGGGTTTACTGGTGTAGCGACACTTCTAAAAAGTATCTTCGATCAATTACTTATCACTGGCTTTGAAGTGGGATTCACAGTGTTCGTCGGCATACGTTAGAACGTATGAAGAATCTGACATCGCCGGTGCTTATATCTCAAGAATTTCGCTGTCCAACGGGTCCTCGCCTGATATAAAGTGCGGCGAAGTTTGAGATTTACATTCAACTGAAAGCTGATTGATAAAATGACCGAAATGACAGGTGCTAGATTTCTTGCCGAGACAATGCATGGTTACGGCGTATCACACTTCTTCTTCATGCCGGTGATAGTCGACGACGCAATGCCGCACATGGAAGAACTCGGGATAACCCGTGTGATGGCTCACA
The DNA here is from genome assembly GCA_013204545.1 of Chloroflexota bacterium. Lineage (GTDB taxonomy): Bacteria > Chloroflexota > Dehalococcoidia > Lucifugimonadales > Lucifugimonadaceae > Lucifugimonas. The sequence goes on from JABMNN010000012.1 coordinate 54,076, forward strand.
GCGAAAAACCCGCGGCTTACATGGCAGACGGTTTCGCACGAGTAAGTGGATCAATCGCATTCTGCGGTGCCCAATCGGTTGGAGCCACGAACCTTGCCGCAGGCTTACAAGACGCCTACCTCGCAAGCTCGCCGGTCATCGCTCTAACAGGTCGACTTGCCCAAGAGCAGCAAGACCGTCACGCCTACCAAGAAGTCGACCACGGCGCCCCGTTCGCAGCCAACACCAAGTACAGCGCTAGGGTCGACAAAACTGATCAGCTTCCGATGTATTTACGACAGGCAATTCGCGAAGCTACGACAGGCACTCCTGGCCCTGCACACCTCGATCTGGCTGGCATCGCTGGTGGTGACATCACCAAGAAAAGCGCAGACATGGAAGTCGTGATCGAAAGCCAGTTCGCAAGTCTGCCGCCGTTCCGACCTGAACCAGATTCAGGCTCAGTCAATGCAGCTCTAAGTGCGCTTGCCAGTGCATCGAAGCCTGTAATCGTCGCTGGCGGAGGCGTGAAGACATCGGGTGCCGGCAAGCAACTGATAGAACTTGCTGAGCGACTCAACATACCTGTAGCGACCGCACTCAACGCCAAAGAGACGTTCCCACCCGATCATCGGTTAGCAGTTGGCGTTCCTGGATCATATTCTCGAGCATGTGCGAACCAAACACTCGCTGAGGCTGATCTCGTATTCTTCATCGGAAGCCACACGGGTGGACAAGTCACAAACGATTGGAAGCTGCCTCGTGCTGGTACACGAATCGTTCAAATGGATATTAACGCCGCCGAGCTCGGACGATCATTTCCAATCGAGGTCGGTCTTCAGTCAGACGTTCGGGCTGGGCTTCAGAAGATGCTCAACGCAAGCAGGGAAGTTGGGCAAGCAAGCGACGACAAGGCACGAGCAGCGTGGGTTGCCCGAGTACAACAATTGGTGGGCGACTGGAAAGCAAGTGTCAATCACCTCTGGAACTCTGACGAAATGCCGATGCGAACGGAGCGACTGTCGAAGGAATTGACCGACCACTTACCGAGCGACTCGATTCTCGTAGCTGATACCGGTCACTCCGGGATATGGACAGGCACGATGATCGATTTCAAAAGCCCAGACCAGTCATTCATCAGATGTGCAGGCTCGCTCGGTTGGGCATTCCCTGCTGCGTTCGGCGCAAAAGCCGCTGCACCCGACCGCCCTGTGATCACATTCGCCGGTGATGGCGCACTCTGGTATCACTTCATGGAAATGGACACTGGTGTGCGATACGGCTTGAACACTGTAACTGTTGTGAATAACAACGCTTCCTTGAACCAAGAACGGACACTCAACGAACGTAACTACGGTGGTCCCCTCGCAGGTTCCGATGAACTATGGAAACTAACCAAAACCGACTTCGCTGCGATGGCGGAACAGATGGGTGGATTCGGAATCAGGGTCAATAAACCCAGAGATTTCGAGGGTGCTCTTGACCAAGCGTTGAACGCTAGCAAGCCCGCAGTGATCGACGTCACAACCAACATTGACAGCATGGCTCCAACGGCATGGAACTAGTAAACTCACGCCGCCACACTAATTGGGAAAAGACTCAAGCTAGGGTGAATTGGCGTATCAATATTGCTCGGATACTCTTTTATGACATCGCTTAGACAACGTCGAAACTAAAATATCACGGAGAAATAAATGCTCGCAGCCGGTACCGCCAGAGTCGACATAACTCCCCCAATCGGAATCGCTCATGCTGGGTGGGGTGCTCAAACGCACGAAGGCGCACAGGGGGTAGATATGCCTCTAACAATCACAGCTCTCGTGATAGAGACTGCGGGCAACACTAACCCCTCGGAACGCATTGCTATCCTCGATATTGACACTTGCATACTGGTCGGCACGTACGACGCTCGTATACGTAACGCTGTAACCGAAGCGACAGGGATCCCGGCGGGTAACCAAAGGGTTTCCTACACCCACACGCACTCGGGTCCGATCGAGGGGTTGTCATGGATAGTAGAAGGCTCAGAAATGGTCGAGCCGTGGTTTCACTCGATGGCGCCAGCTTCAGCCAAGGCTATCGAAGAAGCGATCACCAAAATAGTTCCTGTACGCGCCGATTCTGGCAGTGGTCATTGCGAAATAAATATCAATCGACGACCCGTCAGCCACGATGGCAAGGTCTTCACAGGTCGAAATCCCGGTGGTTTCGTCGATCACGAAGTGTTGGTTACCGCTATTGATGACCTCGATGGCAATCCAGTTGCAACTCTGGTGAACTACGCCTGTCACCCAACGATCATGGGGCCCGAAAACAAACTAATCACTCCAGATTATCCTGGACCAGTTCGTGAGACGGTCGAGAGCATCGTCGGCGGCAAGTGCCTGTTCCTGCAAGGAGCAGCCGGTAATCAAGGACCAATCGACGGATTTACAGGCGACACGTCGGTATATCGCAAGCTCGGCAAGCAGTTGGGAATCGAAGCGGCACGAGTGCGACTCAATATCGATCCTATTCCACGAGAGGAGAAACTGGAAGACATTCTGTCTTCGGGCGCCGATCTTGGAATTTATTCGTTCAAACAGGTCGGGGAGTCAGATGACACTCTAGGCATGATCGAATCCAACGCATCTCTACCGATCAAAGAAATGCCACCTGAATCCGAGGTTCAGGGTAATTTCGACAGGATTAGTGCAAATCTCGAAGCCGTGAGGAAACGCGGCGGCACACTCGATGAGATAAAACAAGCAGCATTCCCAGCGAAACGCGAAACTCTGCTGCTGCGCCACACCCAAACTTTCGGACAGGGTGGCAAAAAGCGAGATATTCCAATTCAGGTAATCCGTATCGGCAACACTGCATTGGTGGCAATACCCGTCGAGCCATTCGCTGAGATCGGCACAGCTGTGAAAGAACGTTCGCCAGCAGATTGGACGTTATTTTCAGGCTACTCGAACGGGTATTACGGTTATCTTCCTATGGCGTATGCCTACCCGGAAGGCGGGTATGAAGTCGGGCCTACGGCTCCATTCGAAGCAGGTGCTGCAGAGCAAATGATCGAAGATTGTCTCGAGGCGATACAGAAGCTCTGGGACTAAACACCGCACGTCTGAAAAAACGGAACATCTCCATGACTGACACAGCAAACGGCCCGAAGATCGGTATTTCAGTAAGTAACTTCGACAATGCGACGCTTAGGCGCGTGCGGCAGCTGGGCATCACAATCGTTCACTCAAGCGGAGGAGCGGGAAGCTCCGACAGTAATTTCGGACGAGAAAAGCAACTGCCGTGGACTGAAGAAGTACTTGGCGGTCAGGTTAGGGCGCTTGAGGCTCACGGCATCAAACTCGGGATCAAGATGATCACTGGCTTCCCAAATGCCATCTACGGTCGACCCGGTCGTGATGAAGAGATCGAAAATGTCATTGAGTCGATCAAAATAGCCGGGCGATTGGGCATACCAGTAGTTGAGTACAACTGGTATGCCCATCGAATTATCGAGGGTTACTACTACGTCGAAGGACGTGGTGGCTCTGAATACCACGCGTTCGACTACGAGAAGATCAAAGACCTCCCACCACTCCCCAATGAAGGCGCTCACTCCGCAGACGCAATGTGGGACAACATCACGTATTTCCTGAAGGCAATCATTCCGGCCGCCGAAGAAGCAGGGGTTCGCATGGCGCTACACCCTAACGACCCACCTGCACCAATAAGTCGTGGTTCCGAGCAGATCATGGGCAGTATCTACGGTTGGAAGAAGTTGGTCGGACTTATCGACAGCACAGCAAACGGCATTACGTTCGACTGCGGTGTGACTCGCGAGATGGGTGGTGATCCAGTGGATATAGCTCGTTATTTCGGTGGTCTCGACCGAATCAATCATGTCCACTGGCGCAACGTCATCACCGATATCCCGAACGAAAAATACACAGAGGTTTTCTTGGACGAAGGTGAAGTCGATATGCTCGGTGTTATGAAGGAGCTTGTTCGACAAGGCTATCCGCGTATGATCTACCCAGAACACCCACCGAGAATGGATCACGACAATGAGTTTCCAGTCGATGGCTTCGGCGGTGGCTACACAGGCTTCGCTTACACCGTTGGCTACGCACGAGCTACGCTACAAGCAGCTCTGGCGGGTTCGTAAGAAGCATTACAGCACAGTTCCAAGCAAGTATCCGTCAAACGAAGTATTAGCATCGAAGCAAAACGCACCACACTCACACTGAGACAGCAATGATGTACAAACTGAACCACATCCACATGAAGTCGAACAACCCGATGAAAACCGCCACTTGGTGGGTCGACAACTTTGGATTCGAAATCGTCGATGATTCCACCCGAGCGACGGGTGACCGCTTCGTAAAGTGCAGGTCTGCCAATGGCATTCCAGTGAATATTTCGGGACCACTCGACGGACAAATTCTGGTCGAAAGCGACTCCGGCCCAAATCTTGGCCTTGAGCACTTCGGTTTCGATGTTAAAGATATTGATGCTGAGTTGGAACGACTCGAAGCCGTAGGGGCACCGCTGGTCGACGGGCCCAATGAGCTTCCCGACGGCACGCGATTTTGCTGGGTTGCAGCTCCTGACAACGTTCGAGTCGAACTAATCCAGTGGCCTAGCTAACAGCGTTAGCTATTATCTGAATCGGCTACGAGGTTTTCACCACGGAGTCGGCTCGCTCGAATGTCATGCCTACCGGGATACCGCACTGGAAGGTGCCCATCTCCAATCATCTGATCAAGCGGGTTCGCCAAGGTCTTCATCGGCATCTGAACCTGCGTATGTGTCCGAGCAGATTCGTAAACGGCATGCACCATTTCTAGTGCCTTGTAGCCGTTTTCGCCATTGCCTCGGTGATAGTCGGAACGTCCTGACGTCCAGTCAGCAAGTTCACGTGCCTGCCCTGCTCCGCCTTCGACCCATTCGAAACGATCTGCGCCGTACTTGAGAACTCACCATCTGGCTTATGATGTGCCCAACCGCCGGATTTACCGTTCATCAGGTGCAAATCAGCTGTGGACATCTCGATCATGCCTTCAGACCCGTATATTCTTGCGCCCTGCCAACGGATAGGAGTGAGATCGGAGACAATCATTGCTTGAGCATCGTTCGCAAATCCGAAAACAGCCAGTGCCTTATCTTCGATCTGAGTCGAACGCTCCCAATGATCAGTCTCACGCTCGACGTTGCCCATCGCCCACGTACATTCAACGTCTCCGAGCAAGTACCTGAACATATCGGTTTGGTGCGAGGCATAGTTCGGCAATCCGTCGCCGGCGACACTTGTGACAAGACGAACATCACCGATTTCACCATCTTCAATCATCTGTTTCGCCAACGTGTACGCAGGCAGGAATCGACGCTGGTGACCAATGACCAATTTCACGTTGTTCCGTCTGCAAACCATCAGCATGTCGGCTGCAGCACCCAAACTATCGGCCATTGGCTTTTCGCAGAGAATCGCCTTCACGCCATCAGCCGCTGCTGCCGCAACTGTCATTGGTGCATGTCCGCTGTGCCACACGC
>JABMNN010000013.1 GCA_013204545.1 Chloroflexota bacterium
CGGTAGAAGAATCCTCTGCTGCAACTGAAGAGCTTAGTTCACAGGTTGAAGAGGTTGTTGCTTCGGCATCGGCACTCGGCGACATGGCTGGTGTACTTACATCGGCAGTGGCTAGGTTCAAATTGTCGAATGACGGTTCTTCAGGTAGAGGACAGTTGGCTGCGTAGTGGAACAATCTTGCTAGCTTAGTAAGAGGATATTTCGGGCGGTCGATAGGCGTGGTTAGGATGCCCCTCAATTTATGCCTTCGATCGCTCAGTAGTTTCATTGAATCGGGCTCAGATTTTTTATGATCTGAGCCCGATTTTTTTGTCTGGTTTTTCTGGCTTGTTGGTTGGATATTACGAGATTATGTTGTTGATTTGTTCTGTCAGATCTTAGCGCTCGGCACACAATCCAGCCGACCTAAATACATGATCAACCTCTGTATTTAAGCCGACAGCTCGGTCATTAGAGTCGACCGCCTGCCTGTGAACATCTTTCTTCGAACGGACTCGACCCCATGTTCAAGCGCCAGCCCGACTCTCCCCGATCTCCACCAAGAAAATAATAAATTCCCTGCCCTCAGGTTGTTGAGTCAGGGATTTTTTCTTTTGCAATTCATCAAGTCGTAACGAGGCACATTCGGGGCACAGTCCGGTGTCCAAGGCACTGTTTGGTTTTTAGTCTCCGTAGTTCGCAGCAGGTTGCAAGGCGGCTGCAGTTCGTTGCTTGATGGCCGCATCTATCAATTCGGCTTGTTCACGTTCTTGCGCTGGACTGAATTTTACGAGAAGGGTTAGTACCGAGACAGACGCGACTGTGATTCCGAGGATGAGGAAGGCCGTTTGCGTTTCGATTCCTTCTGCTCTGAATAAGAATCCTGCCATCACTGCACCAACGTTCCCGCCTGCCCCAACGATCCCAGCGACGGTTCCCAGAGCTTTCCGGTTGATGAATGGCACCACTGAGAAGGTCGCTCCTTCAGACATTTGAACAAGGATGCTGAAAACGATCATAGTAGGAATCGCCAATGCCAATATCGACATCTGCGAAAACAGAATCAAAGCAAAGCCTTCGCACAAAATCACGCATCCCATAAAAAGAGCCCGACCGCGAAGTCCGAACCGGATGCCAATTTTGTCGCCAAAAATGCCGCCCAAAGATCGGGCAAAAAGGTTCATCAGACCAAACAGTCCCGCAATTAATCCGGCAACACCAATGCTTAGTTCAAATCGATCGTGATAGTAGAGAGCGGCGATGTTGTTGATTGTTAGTTCGATACCAAAGCATGCCGCGTAGATCACGAACAACGCCCAGACCCGTTTGTCTTTCACAACCTCTTTTAAGGTTTCGAGTTTTGTGCCGCTTGGGCCTGCAGATGCTTGATTGGGGAGATCTTTGAAATTACCGTGAGGGGTATCTTTTGTGAACCGGTAATAGACGAATCCCATCACAAAAAGAGCGACTCCCGGTAAGACCATCGCCACTCTCCAGCCGACCGCCTCGCTGACTCCGAAAAGTAGAATCATGCTTAGAATCACGGGCATGATCATCTGGGTCACTCCGCCGCCCAGATTGCCCCAGCCAGCGGTTGTTGCGTTGGCGGTGCCGATGACATTTGGGGCGAACATTACTGAGGTGTGGTACTGAGTAAGTACGAACGAAGCACCGATCACACCGATGGCGAGTCGAAATAGCAGGAACGATTCGTAGCTGTTAGCAGTTCCGATCAGCATCACCGGTATCGAACCCACAACTAGCAATACGGAATATGTGATGCGAGGGCCGAATTTATCGGCTACCCAGCCGATGAATAGCCGGGCGACTACCGTCGCAGCGACCGATGCGATCATCGTATTGCCGACTTCTGTTTTCGTTAAGTTCAGATCATCTCTTACAAGCGCCATCATCGGAGCGATCCCGAACCATCCGAAGAAGGCAAGGAAGAACGCCATCCACGTCATGTGGAAGGTGCGCATCTGAATCGAGGAGAAATCGCGTAGCTTGATTGCTACCGCTTTACCGCCAAGGTCCTTATTCATGCTCATGATCATTGATTCTCGATTACCAAAGAAAGTGGTTTGTTCTTTGAAATGTTCTGTGCGTGGTTGGTGAAGTATTGTGTTTAGTCGGCGATCGACAGCCAAATTGCTTCGGCTGAATCGACGTCGACTTTGTACGTTTTCAGTCCGTCGCAAAGACCGTCGAGTGCTTCGCCTGATACAAGATCGAACAGGAGTTCGTGCATCGGGCAGGTGATCTTTGTGTCGGACATGATTCCGTCGGCGAGCGGCCCTTGTCGATGAGGGCAAGCGGCCTGAGTTGCGTAGATTGATCCGTTTCGAGATCGAAATAGCGCTATTCGTTTGCCGTCGAGAGTTACTTCTCGACCTTCACCAATCGGAATGTCACTTACTGAGCAGACCTTGATTTTTGTTTTTGTAATCGCTGGACTAGACATGTGAAACCACGCTTTCGAATTGAGCCTTGTGAGTCGGCTGTTCAGCCTCGATCCAGGGGTCTACATAAGCGTCGACTGTCTCTTCGATCTTGGCATCGAGTTCAGCTGCGATTCCTTCAACGTCATCCATAACGATGCTCTTGACGTGATCGATCCCGACTCGTTCGAGGAAGGCGTATGTGCGTTCTTTCCACTTGGCTTTTTCACGGTAGTACTGCATGAATCGACCAATGATTTTCATTGCCTCTTCGTGGGAGTCTAGCGTGCAAAGGACATCGCCCTTACGTACCGTTGAACCGGAAGCACCACCGACGTAGATCTCCCATTTGCCGCCTTCGATAGCAACGACTCCGATGTCCTTCGTCGTCGATTCGGCGCAGTTTCGTGGGCAGCCAGAAACAGCGAGTTTTACTTTGTGAGGAAATTCGATTCCCTGGAATTTTTTTTTCGATTTTCACGCCTAGACCCGTTGAGTCGCCTACTCCGAATCGGCAGAACTCGGCTCCGACGCAGGTTTTGCACGTTCGCATTGCTTTGGCGTAGGCGTGGCCTGAAGGCATTCCGAGGTCTTTCCAGACGCCAGGAAGTTGTTCCTTCTTTATTCCGAGTAGATCGATACGTTGTCCGCCGGTGACTTTGACCATCGGTACTTCATATTTATCGGCTACGTCGGCAATTTTCCGTAGTTGATCTGGGGATGTAACTCCGCCAAATATTCTTGGGATGACGCTGAATGTGCGGTCTTTCTGGATATTCGCGTGGACCCGGTCGTTTACGAATCGGGCATCGCGTTGATCGTCGTACTCGCCAGCCCACATCGATTTCAGCAGTGATGCGAGGCCTGTTTTGGTGAGAGCGTCGGGCTCGATAGTTGCCAGTGCATCGAGAACAGCCGAAACGGATTTCAGGCTTCGGGCTGCGATCTCTTCCATTAGCTGTTCTTTTTCAAGAGGAACGGCAGGAACGTAGTAGCTTTCTGAAGGATCAACCTCGATTGGACCGGTAGCGAAGTTTTCAAGAATTTCTTGAACTTTCGGCTTGCAGGTTCCGCAGCCCGTTCCGGCTCGGGTCGACTTGCAGAGGGTTTTGAGCGTGTTTGATCCGGAGTTGATCGAAGCGACTAGGTCGCCCTTCGTTACTCCATTGCAGTCGCAGATTTGGGCTGTGTCGGGAAGATCGGCGGCGCTGGTCAGTGTTAGCAATTCGCTTGCAGGGAACAGCAATTGAGATCGAGGCGAAGGTAGTTCTTCTTGCGAATCGAACGCCTGAATGAGAGCCGACGCCGAGTTAGGATCACCAATGAGAATGGCACCGGCGAGGCTACCGTTTCGCACTACCAGTTTCTTGTAGAGACCTGATGAAGCTTCGGAGTAGACGGCTTCTTCGTCGGTATCTTCAACCGCGTTTTTTTCGCCCATTACAGCGACGTCAACACCAGCCACTTTGAGCTTGGTCGAAATCTTAGATCCGAAGTAAACACCGTCGGTTGAAGTGACTTCAGACGCCATCAATTTGGCGAGAGCCTTCGCTTGCTCCCAGCCTGGCGCCACGAGTCCGTAGGTCAGTCCTCTGTGTTCGGCACATTCACCTATGGCAGAGATGTTGTAGTCGCTTGTAGTCAGCAGGTCGTCAACTACGATTCCTCGGTTTACTTCGAGTTCAGCAGTCACGGCGACTTCAGTGTTAGATCGAATACCTGCGGCGATAACGACCATGTCAGCCTGGATGTGCGATCCATCGGCAAAATCGAGACCGGTCACGAGATCGTCGCCGGTGATCGCTTTCGTGAACTTTTCAAAATGAAAATTCATACCTTGTTGAACGAGTAGTTCATGCAAAATATCGCTTGATGGATTATCGAGTTGAGCCTCCATCAGGTGATCCATTACGTGCACAACGTGAACGGATTCAACGTGGTCCATCAACCCCTTGGCGGCTTCGAGTCCGAGTAGACCACCACCGATTACGACTGCAGTGCTTGCCTTCTTGGCGTAGTCGATCATGCCTTCGGTATCGGAAAGAGTTCGGAAGGTGAATACACCATCTCGTAGCTCGCCATCGGCGTTCTTCACGCCTTCGAATGGAGGAATGAACGCGGTTGATCCGGTTGCGATAATGAGGCGGTCGTAAGGCGTGACTGCTCCGTTATCGCTGGCAACTGTCTGGGTAGCACGGTCGATGCTGGTGACTTTTACACCTGCGTGAAGAGTTACACCATTTTGTGCGTACCAATCAACGGAGTTCATCACGATGTCGGACGCCGAGTGCTTGCCGGCGAGAACGCTCGACAGCAGGATGCGGTTGTAGTTACCGCCCGGCTCATCTCCGAATACTGTGATTTCGAACTGCTCGCCTGAACTTTGGTCGTTCGCCAGAAGTTCTTCGATGAATCGCGCACCTGCCATCCCGTTTCCGAGTACGACGATGCGTTGCTTCTCAGACATTTGCATTCTTCCTTTGGCTCCTATCGGCGCTTTGAGGGGCGCTTATGGATTCGATTCGAACTGCACACGCTTTGAACTCCGGCATGCGAGATACCGGATCGAGGGCTGGATTTGTGAGCCGGTTTACCGACTGCATGCCCCCCCAATGGAACGGCACAAACACGGTGTCGAGCCGTGCCGATGTGCTTACTTTGATATGGAACTCTGAGGTTCCACGTCGTGATATAGCTTTGACTAATTCGCCGTCCCGTAACGCCAGTTTTCGAGCTGTCGTCGGGTGAAGCTCTGCAAGTGGAAGTGCAGCTCGAGCGTTCAAGCTGGCTACCCGGCGAGTTTGTGTTCCCGACTGGTATTGGGCGGCGACTCGACCAGTGGTGAGGTAGAGCGGGTATTCAGCATCCGGCATTTCGGCGATATCTTTGTGACGAGCAGCGAAGAATTTTGCTTTACCTGACGGAGTTGGAAATTCGATAGCGAACAAACGAGGCTGACCTTCAGGAGCATTTGCCGGTGCGGGCCAAAACACGCCGTTTTCAGCGTCGAGACGTTCGTAGGTGATTGCTGAGTAGTCTGCTTTTCCGCCTCGGCTGGCTTCACGCAGTTCGTCGAATACCTCTTCAGCAGATGAATAGTTGAACTTTTCTGCGTAGCCAAGCGCAGCCGCCATCTGGCAGATCATTTGGAGATCAGATTGAGCAAAGCCGGGAGCGTCGCCGCCTTGATTTCGCAGAACCACGCGACCTTCAAGGTTCGTCATGGTTCCGGTTTCTTCAGCCCACATTGCTGAAGGTAGGATCACATCGGCTAGCTCGGCGGTTTCTGACATGAAGAAATCGCTTACGACGAGGAGATCGAGGGCTTTGAGTTTTTTCACCACGTTGAGAGCATTCGGAGCTGATACAGCTACGTTTGACCCAACGATAAACATGGCACGTGGACCATCAGCAGTGCCTAACGAATCGAGGAGTTCGTACGCTGAACGGCCGCCTTTAGGGATGTCGGCTTCTTCAACACCCCAAATGTTCGCCATGTGGGCACGTGCTTCTGGATCGTAGATACTGCGGTAGCCGGGAAGTTGATCAGTTTTGAGTCCGTGTTCCCGTGCACCCTGACCGTTGCCCTGCCCTGTGATGCAGCCCCATCCGGCTCGCCTTTTGCCGACTGAGCCGAGCGCCAGTGCGATATTGATGAAAGCGTTTACGTTGTTTACACCCTGAGATTGCTGTTCGATGCCACGACCGGTGAGGATCATCGGCTTTCGAACCGTTCCGAGCATTTTTGCAGCGAGTTCGATATCGGGCTCTGGAACGCCAGTGATTCGCTCGACCTGTTCGGGCCAGTACACCGAAACCGACGATCTAACCTGTTCAAAATCTTCGGTACGTTCCTCAATGTATTTGGCGTCGATCATGTGATCGCGTATGAGTACGTGAAGAATCCCGTTGGCTACAACGAGGTCGGTGCCAGGGCGATTTTGTAGGTGGAGTGTTGCCTGAGCCGCGGTTGCTGTTTTACGGGGGTCTATAACGATCAGACGGCCGCCTGGACGCAATGGCGCCCGGAAGTAGCTCATGAACACCGGCATCGTCTCTGCGGGATTCGAGCCTGCTAAGAGGATAGTGTCGGCGTGGCGAACGTCTTCGACGGGGAACGGTAGTCCGCGGTCGATACCTAGAGAGCGGTTGGCAGCAGCGGCTGCAGACGACATGCAGAATCGACCGTTGTAGTCGATGTTCGAGGTTTTGAGCGCAACTCGAGCGAATTTACCTAATAGGTAGGCTTTTTCATTGGTGAGCGAGCCGCTTCCGAAGACGGATATGGAGTCGTTGCCGAATTCGTTTTGTAGGGCTTCGGTTCGAGCGGCGATGTGCTTGATAGCTTCGACCCACGACGCTTCTTCGAACTCGCCATCACGGTTTTTTATCAGCGGAGCAGTGAGACGTTCACGGTGAGAAATTAGCTCGGCAGATGTCCATCCCTTGGCGCAAAGTCCACCATTATTCGTAGGAAAATCTTCGCGCGCCTCGATCGTCACGCCTTTCTTGTCGTAACGCAGATTCATTCCGCACTGGAATGCGCAGTATGGGCAGTGTGTGGGAGTTGTTGGTGTGGATTTTCGTTTGAGCAATTTGATCGAAAACAGTCCTTGTGATTGCTTTCACAATCCTAGAACTGGTTTCGGTCTGAGTTGTTTCAAACTTTTGAACCGTTCGTTTCGTTGGTGTAAACGAACTGTTTCAATGATGTTTCAATGAGACCAAGCCTGGTGTCGATGAGTAATACGATCACACAACTCGATCCGCACGTTGTAAAAAATAATTGAAGGCTCCATCAGTTGTCTGTGTTCTCGCGCCAGCCCAACTCTCCCCCGTCTCCACCAAGAACACAAAGCAGCAGGCCTCATTCGCAAGGATGGGGCCTGCTGCTTTGTGTTCTGTCAGAGGAACGATGCTATTCCGCCCCGATGCTGAGTTCTGACAGAACCGTCGGTGTCCACGACGTGCGGTAGTTGGTTGGATGTGTACGCAGAATTAAGTGTTACTGAATTGATGCTCCGGCGCCGTGTAAAAAAAACTACATGTGAAGTCACTCGTGGCAAGCTAAGATCAAAACAATTTTGTAAGAACCTCAGTAATCAGCCCGTATTGGTTCATACGGATCAAGACAGATCTGACTCTACTTTGAGGGTCGAGATTTGGCCTGAATCATGTGGTACGGTGCCCTCGTTCCGTGTCCACCCAATTTTCATCAAGAGATATCTGATTGAGCAAATCTGACCCAGAACTTAATTTATTTAGAACGTCTGAAGACCGATCTATCTTGCCAAAGTCCCGATTGATCGTAATGATGCTCGCCTCATTTGTTGGCATGGTCGCCATTGGATGGGCGGCTGCCAATCCTGATTTGTCGAAGATTATGCTGTCCATCGCAATTGCTGGAATATTGCTTACCGTTGTTAATGGACTCCTTTGGGCTAGAGAGTCGAATCAGCATTTCGTTTCGCTTCTGAAGCAACTCAATCTTTCTGAAATATCGCTAACTAAACTCGCCCCGACCGATCCTCAGACCGGACTTATGAGCATGCACTGGTTCGAACTGGCGGTACAACGTGAGGTCAGTAGGTCGGAGCGATACTCGCAGCCCTGTACGATAGTGTTTTCGACGTTGAACACCGCGGCAATGGAGAAGATTTCGATCCACGCTCGGAACAGTGATCCAGGTTATTTGCTTCGGTTCATGGCTGATATTGCTCAGGCAACAGTGAGAGATTCCGACATAGTCGCCAGAATCCCGAGCGTTTACGGATTCGCTGTCCTAATGCCACAGACGACAAAAACTGGCGCTCTCGTAGCTGTAGAACGACTTCGAGAACGTCTTTCGACAAATCAGATTGAGTTAGTAGATGGCATCTCTATATCCGTTGAATTCCGTTCGACGGTTTTGGAATACCCAGAAGATGCTGCTGATTCCAACGAGCTTCTTGCCCCAGTTCTAAAAGCCAAAATTTCCTAACTGTCACTTCAGTGTTCAGGTATCTCTTTAGCAGCGAGCAGGTCAGTAAGTCCTACAGAATCCGTAAAGTCGACCGGATAGCTGAATGCTTTCACATTGACTCGTAACGGGACTTTTTCACCAGAAACAAAGGGAAATTGAAGATCAGCGATACTTACCCGTATCCGTCGTACTGCAGCCAGAGCATCTTCTTCATCTGTTTCGGGCAGCAGAGTGAACACAGTGGCAACAGACGGACCCCATCCAGAAATATCGCTGAGCCTGAGTCGTTTCGATAATTCATCAATCAAAAAATAGCTAACCACCTTTTGATCTATCGAGCCCTTGGATGTAGCTGGCAAGACGTACGATGCCATGAATAACAAAACACTGAACTGCCGGTCATATCTACGGCATCGGTCAATTTCTGAACTGCACAAATTAATTATTTGATCGAAGCCTAAGACCTCATCTATCGCTATTTGCAAGCCAGATGAGGTTAGTTGGTCATTTGGCACAATACCTGACTGTGGCTCTCGTTTCTTCGATCCATATAACGCAGTTGCCAGCGAAAAAGTTGGCAAGATAAGGATCACTAATATGACCCTTATTGGCGTGCTAACTTCACCCAGTCCTAGCCCCAGAACGATCAACAACGTAGCCAGGTATACCACTCCGGCTATGTACCCAAAAGATCGGACTATATCGAGAAACAAGAACACCGCTCCGGACTAGTTTTTGTGCGTCAATGGTTCTGGATTACCAATAAAGTGGTTCTGTCAGAACTCATGGACTATCTAATCAACTCTGGTCACCAGAGCCAGAAATAGTGAGGGCGTAGCTGCCGATGCCCGGGTTCCCACTGTACGACTGAGAATAGAGCTTTAGATAGGTTGTCCCGTTTGCTGATGCCGTCCATTTGAATCGAGGCTCTTTGCCTTCACCGGAAGAATATTCCGATGCAAGAATTGAAGTGCCATCAGCCCCGATCAGAGTCAACGCTGGGTCACCAAGGGTCCCAAGTGTTGAGGAGCGAACTTCAAACCAATATGTCCTACCGTCAACGGCGTCAAACTCGAACCAGTCCTGATCACCCCGATATTCCAGTGCCCCACCGAAGGTCTTGTACCCAGCAACGGAATTTCCGAGCAATGTAGGTTCAGCAGAAGCAGCATTTCCTCCATAGGAATCATTAGTTGAAGCGACTGAAATTCGATAAGTACCGACTCTAGAGTTTCCGCTGTATGTCCGTGAAAATACCTTCACGAAGTAAGTGCCCGTTGCGCTTGCCGTCCATTCCAAGAATGCAGATTTTTCTGGGCCAGAATCGTAGTCCGTTTTTATCAGGTTTGAACCATCGAGTTCATAAATACTTATTTCAGGATCAGTCAGTGAAAGTGCGTTAACGCCGAACCGATACGTCCATCCCTCAACCGCTTCAATTGAGAACCAATCGTCATCACCTCTGTGTTCGAGATCGCCTCCCATGACAGCGGTACCAGTGACGCCTGATGTGAGTCCAAGTTCCGTCGCAGCTGCAGCGTCATCACCGTGATCGTCTGACTCAACTGAGAATCGAATGATGAAGCCGCCAGTTCGAATATTTCCGCTATACGACCGAGTTCTTAGTTCGAGGAAGTAAGTTCCTCCTGCCGGTGCGACCCACTCGATTCGGGCGCCTTTGCCATCACCACTGTCGTAGTCGGTTTCCAAAACCGAAGTGCCGTCTACATCCAAAAGCCTGAGATCAGGGTCGACCAACGACGTACCAGTTGCGTCGAATCGGTATACCCGTCCTTTTTCTACAGGGAATTTGAACCAATCAGAATCGCCACTAACTTCCAGATCTCCGGAAACAGTAATTAGGTCTTCACCATCAACTCCTAGTGCAACATTTTGAGCAGCATCCGATGAATTTGACTGACCATCAATGCCAGTTGTTACAGAAATCCAATAACGACCAGTTCGCCTGTTGCCACTGTACGACCGAGTGTACATTTCAATGAAATAGGTACCGTCTTCCGGTGCGATCCACTCGATACGAGGTGATTTCGCAAAGCCTGAATCTAGGTCACTCGTCAGAATCGAAGTACCATCGACATCTATCAGTCTGAGATCGGGGTCATTGAGCGAGATGATATTGGTTTCGAATCGGTACACGCTTCCTTTTTCAGCGACGAACGAGAACCAGTCTGAATCACCGGAAACGAGCGCTCCATGAACAGTTGAACCGATAGCGATGGTAGAACTGGTTTCTGCGTCACTCCCGTATTCATCCGGTGCAGAACCACCTATCTGTCCTCCGAGTTTTTGATCTTCATCCGAAAGTTTGATGAAATTTTCGTAGATATCAGTTTCGAATACTCCAGTAAGAGGGGTAGAGCTACCTCCAGTTTGGACCGTCAGTGCATACTCACCGATCCCCTCAATCAAATACGATTGGACGCTGATGTAAAAGCGGCCCGAGCCAAAAGTCGAGAAACCGTCGAACACCACGCTTCTCGATGCGGCAGGAACACTTACATCGCTATACAAAGTTGCGCCACTGGCAAAACCAACACCTGACTGCAAAACACCATCGATAATCATCGAATCAAATAAATCCATCCGAGCAGTTTTGAGAGATCCCGATGCGAGCGTAATTATGTATTTCGTTTCGGGTTGAACGCTGAACCAGAACCAATCGACATCGCCAGAGGTTTCAAGAATCCCGGTTGTCGATACTCCAATCGCAGATATTTCAGTTGCGCCAAGCGAAGAATCTGAATAATCATCTGTGGTTGTCGTCATACGTACTGAGTAAGCACCAGTAGACAATCCAGTAGCTGATCGAACCTTGATGAAGTAAGTACCGCTGTTTGGCGCCATCCAATTAATGACATCGTCCGAGCCGCTATCGTCGATCATGATGCGAGCCACACCATTCGTCGATACAAGGCTCAAGTTCGCATCAGAAAGTGACGAGGTGCTTGTGGTGATGTGGTAAAGCACGCCTTCACTGGCATTGAAAGAGAACCAGTCTTCATCTCCAATAGTCTCAAGGTTCCCAAAAACCGTCGCTCCAGCAAAAATGGAGGTCGGTTCATTTGACGAATCACCGTGGTCATCCGTGATCGCAACTCCGGACATCGTGTACGCACCGAGATTCCCACTTGAGCCAGCAGCCACCGAAACGAAAAAGCTGGCTGATGCGGGTGCTGTCCACACGATCGTTTGTACACCACCAGAGCTATCTGCACCACTGACTAATCGTGTTACGCCATTCTGGTCAAATAGACGGAATCGAGTACCCGCAGGTGCCACAGGTAATCGGAATTGATATTCGGTTCCCAATTGAGTCTGGAAACGAAACCAATCCTGGTCACCAATTGACTCAAAGTTCCCTGAAATGCTCGATGGCACGCCGATCAATGCAGCGCTGTCTGAGTTGTTCCCATAGTCATCGCTACTGGCGGACAGTTCGATACCGTAAGAACCGGTAGCGTTGTCGTCAGAAGCTGATATCGAAAGGTAGAACGTGCCCGATTCTGGTGCAGACCAATCCAGAGTCGTGGAATTTTCAGCGTCGGAACTATCATCAGTTGCCAACCTCCGGAGCCCATTGGAACTAAGAATTTGAAGTGACGGATTAGCCAAGGTGACCGAACTTACATCAACCCTGTATGCGGTACCTGCAGTTGCTTCAAAAGCAAACCAGTCGCGATCGCCACGCGTGCCTATCTGCCCTGATTTTGAGTCGCCCGAAACTATCGTTGCAGCGTCGGTTGTGTTGCTAGCGTAATCGTCTTCAATGCCGTTGATCGCAACTTGATATCGTCCCGGGACGCCCGATGCTCCGACCGTTACGTTCAAGTAGTAGGTTTCGGTCGCTGGAGCTACCCATTCGATCAAAGCACCGTTATTGCCTTGCCCGTTGTCATCGACAACAAGAGTGTTTCTCATGTCGTGATTTACTAATGTCAGCAGTGGGTCGGATGCCGTTTCAAGGGCGAAAGATGCGGCTGTGATCTGATAGACGGTTCCTTCAATTGCCGAGAATGAGAACCAGTCCACATCGCTGGCAGGCTCGATCCACCCCGATGCGGTTACATTCGGCTGAATTTCAGTGGCCGTTGTGCCGTCATCGGCATGATCATCGACAGCTGGCGGGGTAGATGAAACAACGGGCGTAGGCGTTGGAATGGGAGTTTGGGTCGGCTCTGGGGTTGAGTCCGGAATTTGCGTTGGATCCGTAGTCGCAGTCGATATAGGAGCCAGTGTAGGAGTTGGTGTAGTCGTGGGTTCAGGAGCAGTGCTTGCGGTGGCCACGGGAACGGGCACAACGGTTGAAGTTGATACGAGATCGATTGTCGCAGTTGGCGATACCAGTGTTGGAGTCTGCCCAGGATCAACCTCTGCAGTTGCCGCAGTCTGCGAAGGATTTACCCGTGGAGTGGCTGTCGCAGCAAGCTCTTCGATTGCAGAACACGAAACAGCAGCGAAAAGCGCTATTCCAATAATTGAGAATAGAAACGATTTCCTGACCACGACCACCTCGCTCTTCGGACAGAATATTGATTATGCATTACTTAGGCAGTCAACCCGAAAACGAAACCTACCACTGAACTTCGGTATACCGACTCGAACAGCTACGGGTGCGTGTGATTCAAAAAACAGGCATCCATTCAACCGCTATAAAAAATACCATCCTCAAATAGCAACGTACGCAATACGGAGTGAGGAGAAAGTGTGTGATTGGTCAAGTTACAAGATCATCCGTAAAACCGATCCGACGGCGAGTTCAGAAAAAAACGGTTCTGCCGAAACTCACCGTCGGGGCGGAACAGCATTGTTTCTCATTTGTTTAGGAGTTCCGCTAATACCCGATTCTGACAAAACTCAGCCCTCACTCAGTGATCAGGGCGACCTAAATACATAATCGGTTCCTAGATTTAATCTGACATTTCGATCAAGAAAGTAGGGATCTGTCAGAACTCAGCGATCACCATGAAACTCAGCCGACCTAAATACGTGATCAACCTCTGTA
>JABMNN010000014.1 GCA_013204545.1 Chloroflexota bacterium
ACACAGAATGGCCGAAGCCAACAGGGCATTCGTTCACTACCGCTGGTAGGACCCAAGCAAAATCTAATCAGCCGCAAAGCCGCTCCGATGAATTTCTCACGGGGACGGAACGGATGGCAAACGAGAGATGACAACTACATCTGTAAAAATAACCGACCTTAAGAAGGTTCGGAATATAGGCTTCATCGCCCACATTGACGCCGGTAAGACCACGGTGACAGAGCGCGTGCTCTTCTTCACTGGTGAAACTTACAAAATCGGTAATATCGATGAAGGCACGACTGTAATGGACTTCATGTCGCTTGAACGCGAGCGTGGGATTACCATCGGTTCAGCCGCGACCAACGCCCAGTGGGATGGTCATCAGGTCAACATTATCGACACTCCGGGTCACGTTGACTTCACCGCTGAAGTCGAACGTAGCCTTCGTGTGCTCGATGGTGGTGTGGTAGTTCTCGAATCTGTCTCCGGAGTGCAGCCTCAATCAGAAACTGTGTGGCGGCAGGCTGACACATACAAGGTCCCTCGTCTTATTTTTGTAAATAAGATGGACAGACTTGGTGCCGATTTCAACTACGCTGTAAAAACGGTTCACGACCGACTAGGCGCAAACGCAGTCCCAATTCAAATGCCTATGGGCGCTGAATCCGAGTTCATTGGTCTGATTGATCTTGTCGACCAGAAATCGTATGTGTATGAGACGCCGGAAGCAGTGGAGCACACGCTCGGCGATATCCCTGCCGAGTACGCTGAATCTGCAGAAATCGCACGTTTGCACCTAATTGAGAAAACTGCCGAGGCAGACGATTCGTTGATGGAGAAATTCCTTAACGAGGAAGTCATTACCAACGACGAACTAAAGGCTGCAATTCGTAGGGCTACCATCGCTCTCAAGCTATTTCCAGTTTGTGTTGGCTCAGCTCTTCGACACCGTGGTGTTCACCCGTTGCTCGATGCGGTAGTCAACTATCTGCCTTCTCCCCTTGATGTAGATGCAATCGTGGGCGTTGACCCTTCTGATGAATCTATCAAGATCGAACGCCAGCCTTCGATTAGTGACCCGATGTCGGCACTTGCTTTCAAAGTTGTGACTGACCCACACGTTGGTCGCCTTGTCTACCTGCGGGTCTACTCCGGAATCCTTGAGGCTGGAACCAACATCTATAACTCGACAACGCGTAGTCGAGAGCGAATTGGCCGATTGATGGTCATGCATGCTGATTCTCGTGAAGAGAAGAAGTCTGCAGGCCCTGGCGAAATTGTTGCTGCTATCGGTCTTAAGTCCACGGTCACTGGCCACACTCTCTGCCCGCAAGACGCTCAAATATCACTCGAACGTATATCGTTCCCGGAACCAGTTCTTTCTGTCGCTGTTGAGCCTAAGACTCGAGGCGACCAAGAAAAGATGTCGACCGCATTGGTTCGACTGGCTGACGAAGACCCAACTCTTGTCGTATCAAGTGATGAAGAGAGCGGTCAGGTCATCCTAGCTGGGATGGGTGAGCTTCACCTCGAAGTAATCGTCGAACGAATGCGACGTGAATTCAATGTAGACGCCACTGTCGGGGCTCCTCGAGTCGCATACCGCGAGACTATTACTCAGGCTGCAACCGCCCAAGGTAAATTGGTTCGCCAGACTGGTGGTCACGGACAATTTGGTGACTGCACGCTTCGGCTCGAACCTGTTGAACCGGGTGCAGGGTTGCTGTTTGAATCAGAAATTTCTGGTGCGACATTACCTCGCGAGTACTTCAAGCCCATCGAACAGGGCTTCCGTGAGGCTGCCCGTTCTGGTGTGGTCGCTGGATATCCTGTCGTTGATATGAAGGCTGTGTTGGTTGACGGTTCCCACCACGATGTTGACTCTTCTGAAATGGCCTTCAAGGTGGCTGCCTCAATGGCGTTCAAGGCCGCTATGGCGAAGGGCAAACCTGCTCTTCTAGAGCCGATCATGAAGATTGAAGTTGTAACTCCTTCTGAATTTCTTGGTGACGTACTAGGAGACTTGAACTCCAGACGCTCTCAGGTTCAGAACATGGAATCCCGGGGCGAAGCGCAAGTAATTTCAGCGTTTATCCCGCTTGGGGAGACCTTCCAGTACGCCACACATGTTCGTTCTTTGACTACAGGTCGTGCCAGCTTCTCAATGGAGTTGGATCACTATTCACCTGTACCTAAAAACGTTTCAGAGAAAATGACAGGAAACTAGGGAATGCCAGGACAGAAAATACGGATCGTCCTAAAAGCGTTCGATCACCGAGTGTTGGACATCTCGGCTCAGCAGATTATGGAAACTGCCGAGCGAACGGGTGCCCAAACAGCCGGGCCGGTTCCTTTGCCTACAGCAAAGCGCCGATTCACTGTGATTCGAGGGCCTCACGTACACAAGGACTCCCGTGAGTACTTTGAGCTTCGTGTGCACAAGCGTCTTATCGACATCC
>JABMNN010000015.1 GCA_013204545.1 Chloroflexota bacterium
GAAGTGAAGCCAGAAAGTGGAGCTGTTTTGACCATTCAACGAGTTTCGCCTTCCAGGCTCGACACGATCATGGACCTCAAGTAAAAGATCATCCTCGTCAAGTCCTTCGTTCTTGATCTACAAATGTGATCAGGAACGAAGGACCTGACGGGAGACTCGCTCTGGGATCGCCTAGAGCAGATGTTTTATTGCGCAATTTAGTTACGAGTTACCCAAAGGACGCAACAACCATGGCCGAAGAAACCGACTTGGAACAGCGTCTTAAGAATCTGGAAGAAGAAGTCCGTCTCCTAAAAGAGACGGTATTCCCATTGATTGCGGACATCCGCGCAAGGGTTCTTTCACCAGGGGATGAGTTTTAGCTTTGGCTGCCGAAGACACTCGAATGAAAGCCGGTCTAAAGACCGCAGAAGACGAACTGAACCTCATCAAAAATCAGGTTCAGCAAACGCTGCTCGATATTCGCGAGCATCTTTTGGATGCGACCAACCCGTTCAACGCGATCAATGACGCAATCACTGATGAAGACGAGTTCGAATTCGATAATGGCGTCATGGGGGGCGGGGATGGTGCGGCAGGTGCGGCAGGCGCACCTGGCACCGATGCCGGAGATAGCGAAGAAGAAACACCACAAAGCATCGACGACCTATTGGACGATGAAGATGATGAGGGCGCCGCTGATGACGGTGCCGCAGACGAATACGTCGAAGACGATGGCGATGACATTATCGAGGAATACCCAGACGATGGCTACATGGGTGATGAAATAATCGATGATGGGATGGGCAGCGGCATGGGTAGTGGGATGGGTTCGGGCATGGGTTCGGGCGTGGGTAGTACCGAAGAATTTTTCGAAGAAGAAGAGATCGTGTCCGACGATGACGAGGGCTTTGAGCTAGACGAAGAGCCACCAGTGGACGATATGATGCTCGGCGAAGAAGCCATTGCAGCTTCATCCAACACAGCTACATCTGATTCAGGAGGAGTCGCTGCAGCAATCATCGCAGATTTCGATGTCCTAACTATGGCAGGGCTCGTTCGGTGGGTAGCCGTAACGACCGAGCGGCTCGGCCCAAACAGAACTGAGATTCTTCTTGACGCATTCGAAGCATCAGGTCGTATTGCTTCATCAACTAGAATGGTGCTCCATCATCTAATGGCTCTCTCAGAAGAGGATCCGAGCGAGAATGTGCCTGTGCGAGAGATCGTCTCGGCAATGGTTCGAATGGAAGGCGTGTTGGATACCCGTACTGGTTCAGACAGCAGCAGGCTGTTGAGCATGCTCATGGATGTAGACGATGATCCGCTGGATCGGTTTACAGCGTAGTTAGTTAGCAATAACGAAAGAGGAGCAACCGTACTTGGTTGCTCCTCTTTTGATTAACCGATGAACTTCGCCTGCAACCGCATTCCATTTCTGTACTCCCCCACCTAACGCACAACTTATTCGCGCGTGGATATTCGAGTCACCAGACATCATTGATTGCAGATTGAATTGAATCAGAAACCCTGGTCCAATTCGCCAACGTGGGTTCACAGGCCAATCCCCTCCACATTCAACTCCAGGAGAGTTCGTCATAGATAAAGCAATCACGACCATGCTTCTCACCATTGCAGGTGTCATAGCAGCAGTTGCAGTGATGAACGCCGTCTACCCCGCAGTTACTCGAAGCTCCAGCGCTGTCGCATCTGCGTCAAGTACTGTCGACGAACGAATCAGAACAAATATCTCGGTTGTACAGTCTGTCGGAGAACTCAATTCTTCAAGCGCTTGGGTCGACACGAACGTCAATACGCTGTTCGACTTTTACGTGTGGAGCAAGAACGTTGGCGATATCCGTATTCCCGCGGTCAATGAGGTCGACATATTTTTTGGGCAGCCTGGCGGCATCGTAAGGGTCCCACATGTAGACGACGCGGGCGGTACGTACCCACAGTGGTCTTACACCTTTGAAGGAGGAGCCACTGAATGGAGCATCGCTTCAACAGTCAAGTTCGATATCAAGTTCAACGATGGCTGCCCTTCAACTTGTATTCAACCGACTGGAACCTACTTCATTCGGATAATTACTCCGAATGGTGTTGCCGCCGAAAGTTATTTCTCTATGTAGTTGGAATCTCCAACACCAGGACGAACCGTTATGGCCAAAGCATCGGTCTCGATAGTCACCTTAATTTTGATAGCCATCATCATGGTTTCAATACTCATGGCTATACCCGATTCACTGAATGGTGGCGGTCAACCGATACAAATCGCCTACTCAACTGATCCGGCAAATGCCTCACCCAGAGAGTACGCCAAATCAATTCTTTCCAGTCGCTAATTCACATTAATGTCACTGAAAATAACCCCACATAATCCCTCGGGACTCAAGACAGCGGTGAAGTATGTCTAGCCTGATTGTGGCGCTATTCGCAGTGATGATTATCCTGGCAGCGATGGCCGGTTACGCGACAAGCTCGGTCCAGTCGCAGGACCAAATCAACTACAGCGTGAAAGTTACTCGCGACACTGCGGGGGATATTTCTCGCACGGAAGTTTCATCGCTTGGGGCGATTATCACGTCCAATACTCAGCTCGATTTCACCCTGCAAAACAGCGGTCAATCGCAGTTCAGGCAGGTCAGTAATTGGGATGTTGTTGTGTGGTATCACGGGGCGAGTGGGAGTGGTCTGGAAATCGAGCGGCTCATATATACGACCTCAGCGAGTCCTGCCATAGGGGAGTGGACACTCACAGGGATTTATGAGGACGCCGGTACATTGAACCCGGAGGTTTACCAGCCCGGAATCGTAAATCCTAGTGAACAATTCATTATTAGAGCCGAACTAGGACCTGCGGTCGCAACCAGTTCGACTAACACGGTGACTCTCGCTGTCGAACAAGGCATAGCAATCACCGAAGTATTTACCAACTAGCTGCGGGGGTTAAAACACCCGCCAAGTAAGACGTAGCCAAACCATGGCAAAACAAGATGGCATCGCAACCGTATCCACAGGGCAACCCGATCTGGATAAGAAAATGGGCGGAGGAATTCCCATTGGTTCCCTCACGTTGCTTGAAGGGCAGTCCGACTCCGGAAAATCCGTGGTTTCTCAGCAGCTCATCTGGGGCTCGCTTCAATCTGGTCTTACTGTGACATTGTTCACGACAGAAAACACCACCAAGAGCTTCCTGCGACAAATGAGCAGCTTAAACCTCGAAGTCATGGAATTCTTGTTGTTAGGCCGACTCAAGATCTATCCGATCTCCGCCGGTAAACGAAAACTCACAGCGAAGCAGGTGTTCGACACCATGCTTCACAATATCTCCAACGGTCCACGAGTCGACCTAATCGTAGTCGATTCACTCACGACGTTCGTGACACGTGGCTCTTGGGAAGACACCGCAGCTTACTTCGAAGAGTGCCAGGTACTGGTCGGAGAAGCCCGCACCATCATCAACGTTGCATCCACATACGCCTTCGATGACACAACTTTGGCTAGGCTCCGTTCGATGTGTGACGCCCACCTGACTCTCCGCACCGAGGAAGTTGGAGACCAACTCGTAAAAATTCTCGAGGTTGCCAAAATCCGTGGAGCCACTAAGAGCACAGGAAACATCGTCACATTCGACATTGAGCCAGATCTTGGCATGAAAATCATCCCGATCTCCAAGGCATCGGCGTAGGTATCTAATTGGCAGTATTTCAACTCCCATTCAGCGTGATCGATGCAAGCGACCACGTGTGCGACAGAGAGTCATGTGAAGTTATTCAACAACTCCCTACCGCGCTGAAAGAAGCTGCGTTCCAATACTCATTTCTACTTCGATATCTGCATACTCTACCGATCGCTGAGATTGGGCTTCCCGTATACCACGAAGAGCTCGAAAAGAGCGACAGTGACGAAGAAAACCCAAACATCATATATAAGGCTCATTCAGGCGAAATATTCTTCCACGTATTCGCAGACCCAGAGGGCATTCGTGACTGGCTAATCTCGATCGAGCCCTCTGTAGAACACCCAAAATTTCCGGCGATCATGTCCGACATTGAAGAAGGCCTGATCGAATACACCGATGAGCTGGAATCAGCTACGGGCGATCAACAACTCGCAGCAATGCTTCGTTGGACTCTCGCACACATATTCAGGCAACCGATTGAAATGGAGATCCCGGAAATCCTGGCATTGCCAAAAGGTTTCCTTGGTGAAGTTGTCGAAGAAGAAGAAGAAGAACTCGCACTTCCAGAGGGAACGGAAGATGCAAAATCACAACAAAACGGCTCGGCTGTAGTGGCACTAGTTGAAAAAACTGAAACCAAATCAGCACAATCTGGGAATAAATCGAGTGTGTTCGCTCCATTCATCAAGCTATTTGGCACGTCGAAATCCAGTCTGGATATCGCCAAAAAATACGGCTTAAATTTGGACGACATCGATGGAATAAAGTACTCGATGGTTCGGGAAAAAGTTGGGATGGGTGTTCTCCAGCCATTGATCAACGACCATCACATAGAAGATATTTCCTGCAGTGGAGTTGGCCAGATATTTGTTGAGCACAAGGTGTTCAAGTCGATGAAGTGTTCATTCGGCTACCAAACGCACAAGGAGCTCGACGAACACGTTCTGCGGATGTCTGAACGCATTAAAAAACCGGTTACGTTCCGGCAACCAGTTGTTGACGCATCGCTTCCTGATGGATCACGTATCAACATCGTTTACGGTCAAGATGTATCGCTTCGTGGCACAAACTACACAATTCGTAAGTTCTCCGAAGAAGCGATTAGTATCATCCAGCTCTGCAAGTGGAAATCGCTCAGCTGGGAGATGGCAGCGTATCTCTCGATCACCATCGAAGACGGCATGAACATGTTCGTGTCAGGTGAAACAGCGTCAGGTAAAACGACGCTTATGAACGCGCTCTGTACGTTTATCGAACCAAATGCCAAGATCGTGTCCATTGAAGACACGGCTGAGGTGAATGTACCGCACAAAAACTGGATAAAAGAAGTAACCCGGAAGCCAAAACCCGGTGAAACCGATTCCGGTGTGGGAATGTTCGACCTTCTCCGGGCCGCACTGCGGCAACGTCCTGAATTCATCATCATTGGTGAGATTCGTGGTGAAGAAGGGTTGATCGCGTTCCAAGCTATGCAGACTGGTCACCCAGTAATGGCAACCTTCCACGCGGCTTCAGTTCAGAAACTTATCCAACGTCTTGTTGGTGACCCGATTCTTGTTCCAAAAAACTACGTCGACAACCTAAACATCGCGGTTATACAAGTTGCAGTTCGTTTACCTAGCGGCAAAATGGGTCGTCGCGCGATTGCAGTCAACGAGATCGTGAACTACGACTCCGCATCAGACGCGTTCTCATTCGTAGAAGTATTCCAATGGGATCCTGTAACAGACACATTTGAATTCACAGGATTCAACAACAGCTATTTGCTTGAACAGATAATAGCCCCAGCTCGTGGCTATCCGCCTGCCAGAAGGCGTCAAATTTACTCGTTAGTAAAGCGTCGAGCAAGGATTCTTGAAAAACTGGCTGCCTCAGGACTCGAGGAGTACCAAGAGGTCTATCAGACGATTGCTAAAGCCATCAAAGACGGAGTGTTTTAAGCCATGACCCAAGGCATTCTCTCCCGTCTGGGTTTTAATGACAAATCGAAGAAGGCTGCTGAAGAAAAAGCTCTCGGAATAGTAAAGCGACCAGTCGTAGATAAAAAGTCGCTCGCTTTTGATCTATTCACTCACATCTCGTATATGGCATCTATGGCTACTGCTAAGGCTTCACGCGATGTCATGTTCCGTTACGCGGCTACGCTCAACCTTTCTTCAACCGCGTACTTCATCGACATTAATACACTCGTAAATCGGTTGAAGTACGACTATTCAGAAGCGTGTCGCGCAGTTGCAGATCGCACAAAAGACCACGCAGTATCTTCGCTATTGCTCAGAATGTCCGGTTCACTCTCATCTGGTGAGGATGAAGAAGAATTCCTCACTCGAGAAGCTGCGGTTATGGCAGAACTATACCGTGCTACCTACGAAACCGGCATCGAATCGCTTCGGAAATGGACCGATGCCTATTCGGCTCTGATCGTGTCAGCTGGCTTGATCGTGGTTGTATCCATCATATCCATGATGATCTGGAGCCTCGGACCGGGCATGATCCTGATGACAGGAACCGTCACGATGACAGTTGCCATTATAGGCAGTTGGACCATCTATCTCGCTGCTCCAAAAGAAAGCTACACGCGCACGTCGGGTCTTAGTGCTCCAAACCAGTTGGTTGCGTTGAAATTATTCAGGTACCTAGTTCCAGTAGGGTTTGTTCTTGCGATGGTCACTGTAATGCTTACTGGCGGGCAGCTTGGGGTAGGAATGATAATTCTCGGTGCAAGTTTGTTGCCATCTGGCGTAATCATTAACATGGATTCGAAACGGCTTCTCAGGCTGGATGCTGACGTTGCAACTGCAACTCGTATGCTCGGTGGTGTAACAGATGCGATTGGCACCACGGTGAGTGACGCACTAGGCAAGGTTGACCGACGTTCGCTGGGATCGCTTGAGCCGTACTTTCGTCGATTAGAAGTACGTGTACGATCCGGGATTACGCCAGACCGATGCTGGGATCATCTCATCAAGGAATCTGGTTCAGAAATGATGGAAAGAACCATCAACATTTTCTGGGACGCGCTAACGATCGGTGGAAACCCGCTAATCACAGGAAAAACAGCAGCGTTTTTCTCGGCCGAGATTTCACTACTACGAGAAAAACGCTCCCTAGTTGCACAGACGTTCGGGTATCTGACAGTTCCACTTCATGCTGCCATGGTCGGGCTGTTGATATTCATTGTTAACGTCATGCAACTTTTTGCAGAAAGTATGCTGTCCGATACCGACTCAGTCGACGTTAGCGCCTCAGGAGCATCCATTCCAGATATTGCCAGTACAAGCGGTTTCAACACCTTCGCAAACGTAAATTTCGAATTCTTAAACATAATCATCACTATGGTAGTGGTAGTTTTTACCATCGCGAACGCGGTGGCACCCTGGGCTGCAAGTGGTGGACACCGCATGCGAGCCGGATACCAGTTAGGTGTGATGATGGTTGTATCAGGCGTTTGCATGACGATGATCCCCCCTATATCGAGGGCGATTTTCACCACAATATCCGCCCCGGCATCCTGATCGTACGGTACTAAACCCATCGACTAGGAAAGAAAGGTAATTCGCAATGGTCTCTCCGGGCTCTAATTCAGCTACAGGCGAGAAAGATGACGCAGCGGCGGCTGGTCTTCTTGATGACATCTTTGCTGAGGAAGACGGCGAGGATTCTGTGAGACTTGCTGCGTTCGCCGATCTAGAACAGTTGACTATGATCGAAGTCGCAGCTGAAACCGAAGCCGTACTCGAAGAGCTCAAGATAAGGCAGGGCGGTTAATGGCCTCTGGCACGAGTTCAAATACTCGTAACCGTAATCAGCAACCGAATTTGGCCGTTGCCAAATCGCGTGCAAAGTCAGGTTCGACTAAGAACCTTATGCAGGTACTTGCTGCATCTATTCCTCAGGCGATGGCCGCTCTTGATGGTCGTCGACGCATCATGTTCACGAATGACGCATTTGATCGCATGTTCGGCGCGAGCAACATCGGTGACCGCCTATCAGATTACTTCGACCCATCAGGCCTGAAAAATATTTTTAGACAATGCGCTCTCACGCACCGGTCGGTCGACAAACGTGAACTCATCGAGTCTACCCACAGCGACTCTGATGTCGAGGTCAGCTACAGCGTGACGGTAGCACCACACTCAGATGCTGAACTTAAGTCAAAATTCTTGCTTCTGATCGACGACACCACTGAAGGTTCCGATCGAGAAGATC
The DNA here is from genome assembly GCA_013204545.1 of Chloroflexota bacterium. Classification (GTDB taxonomy): domain Bacteria; phylum Chloroflexota; class Dehalococcoidia; order Lucifugimonadales; family Lucifugimonadaceae; genus Lucifugimonas. Next base: position 7,874 of record JABMNN010000015.1, read on the forward strand.
GAATGATCGCTAACAGTCGACTGGTTTCCGTTGGCGAAATGGCCGCTGGAGTAGCTCATGAGCTCAACAACCCACTCACTGCTGTGCTGGGTTTCTCGCAACTGGCGATGCGCCAAGCGGTTGATGACACGCTAAAACGCGATCTTGAATCTATTGCCGATGAAGCGGAGCGCGCTGGTCGTATTGTCGACAATCTCCTATCTTTTGCTCGCTCTTCGAATTCCACCACTGATTCTCAAATACTGAATATCACCAGTTCCCTTCAGAAGATTCTCGATCTACGCGAATATGAATGCAGAGTGAACAACGTAGAAGTAGTCACATACTTCAACAATGACACACCACTCACGCTTGCAGACACACACCGGATGGAACAGGTTTTCATGAACCTGATCGGTAACAGCATCCACGCAATCGGCGAAAGTCTCGGGCATGGCACGATCACTGTCGGAGTAGTTCACGATGAAGGTCGGATCCGAGTCAGCATCACCGATGACGGTCCCGGCATCTCATCCGCAAATCAGAAGAAGGTCTTCGAGCCGTTCTTCACTACGAAGCCGATAGGTAAAGGTACTGGCCTCGGTCTCTCAATTTGTAAGGGCATCGTTGAAGACCACGGTGGTGCCATACGAGTCGAAAGTGCTCTCGGCCGCGGCACCACGTTCGTTGTCGAAATTCCGATTATAGAAGTGCCAGAAGTAGCGCACGCTCCATCTCCTAGTGAGCCAGTACAGCCAAAGAGCTACACGAAGTTAAAAATCCTTGCTGTCGATGACGAACGCTCTGTAACGATGCTACTCAACCGAGCACTGGTCGCACAGGGTCACGATGTTGACGTTGTCAATGACGGTGCTGAAGCGCTTCGAACAATTTTCCTGAATGAATATGACGCCATTCTTCTCGACCTACGAATGCCGGGGCTTGGCGGGTCCGAAGTATTCCGAAGTATCGAAGTTCTGAGACCAGATTTGGCGGGTCGTGTGCTGTTTATTACCGGTGACACCGTTTCGCCTGACACGCGCACGTTCTTGGAGCAGACACGCGTTGATGTTCTACACAAACCGTTCAGTCTAGAAGAACTTAGGCACTGCATGGACAAATTCGCTGTTCTGAAGGAACAGCGTCCGACAGGATCGCATCTATCGGGTAGACCAGATCTTTCGGTCGGACTAACACAGATGAAATCGAAAAAAAAAGCCAGCTAATAGCTAATGCAACGTCAGCAAACTTCTGATCACACCATCCACCCAACACAGAGCACTTAGAAGCCATGTACCAACATAACTACACACTCACTGAAGATGAACAAGTTTCATCACAGCCAGTCAAGGTTTTCCTCATAGAAGATCACATGGTTGTACGTGAAGGCACTAGGCGATTGCTCGAGCTTGATGGTCAAGCGACGATTATCGGTGAAGCTAGTAGCGGTGAAGACGCCATCAACGATCCAGCGCTTGGACTTGCAGACGTTGTGATGTGTGACGTGATGCTGCCTGGTATGGACGGAATCGAGACCACTAAGGGAGTACTGAAAAAGTACCCACACATTCGTGTGGTAATGCTCAGCTCATTTGGTGACACGCATCTTGGTCCAGCATTGGAAGCCGGAGCCGCAGGGTATCTACTAAAACGAGCCTCACAAGAAGAACTGGTACGCGCCGTAAAAGACGCCTCGAGAGGTGGCTCGCCTTTATCTCCCGCACTTAACGCACTGCTGGTCGATCGCTATCGTCAAATTCAAAATCAGACTACCGACAATCAGAACCTTAGTGAGCGTCAGTCTAAGGTATTGAAGATGGTTGCAGCTGGCGAAACGACAAAGGAAATTGCCGATAATTTGTTCCTCAGCCCTGCCACGGTGAAGCGCGAGTTGAGGCACGTATTCGATGTTATGGGTGTGAGCAATCGTGCACATGCGGTTTCCGAAGCTCAACGTCGCGGTCTGATCTAGCCGTAAATTTCAGTTCGACTATAACGAAGTCCGTACTCGCGTTGAGTGCGGGCTTTTTGTTTATTGCGGTTTTTACCCAGAGGAACGCGTCAGTTGATTTCGAAATACGTTTGAGCCCCAAGGGTCAACAGGGTGACCCGGGAGCATTCGCACCTCGTCACCAATTAACCTAACGTTGAGATCACCGGCAACAAACAAGGTTTCTACGGCAAGGAATCAACTTATATGGATCACGATCAGTTCAACTACAGCGATGAGGCTCCACTACTCCGGATCAACGTTCTCGTGTGCGATAACGAATCCCTTTTTCGAGAGATTCTAGTCGCCGCACTCGACAGAGAGCCATTGATCAACATCGTTGGAGCTGCAGCTTCAGGAGTCGAAGCTATCGAACTGTCTGAAAAAACGAAGCCTGACGTTGTGCTTATGGATATCGAACTGGGTGAGGGGCCTAATGGCATCAGTATTGCCAACGACATCAAAGAAGCCTTTCCAGAAACAGGCATCGTCGTGCTGTCGGCACACCGAAACAAAGAATTTCTATCGAGCTTCCTAGATAAAGGAACCTCAGGGTGGTCATTCTTGCTCAAGCAGAGCATTTCTGACATCCACTCACTTACACGTGCGATCGAATCAGCGGCAGCCGGACAAGTCACAATGGACCCATCAATAATGAACGATCTCTTCCCTCGTCAACGGTCGATTCTGGAACGATTGACCCATAACCAGATGGAAGCCCTCATGTTCATCTCGTCTGGTTACGCCGACACCGCTATTTCTGAAGAACTACAAATCGACGAAAATCTCGTTGAGCCATTGCTCCAGACCATCTATGACGATCTTCACATCGAAAATACCGAGACCATTGACCAGCGTGTGCAGGCAACACTGCTTTATCTTCAGGAAACCGCTCAGGTCTCATCCTAATATTGTTGGATTGGTCTCCTCAGTACACCCCGCATAAGTTCGGGGTGTACTGCTTTAACTCGTTACCTTTTTCGGATGCCAGATATCATCGATAAATGAAAGAACCTGAACCAATCTCCAACATGTCTGACACGCCGGACATCATCGCCCCAGATGGATCTGAGATTCGACTATTGAAGTCGCCTATCGAAGAATCGAGCATGGTTCACGCACTAATTCATCCCGGAACAACGACTCACGCAGTTCACCACCTAACAGTGGAAAAAATGGGTTTGCGTTAAAGGCGAAGGCAAACTGTGGCGTAAAAATGCTGACGACGAATCAGTAACCAAGCTAGCAGTAGGAGTTTCGATCGAAATACCGCTAGGCACTACCTTCCAATTCCGAGCTACCGGCAATCAGCCGCTAGAGATCATGATCACAACAACCCCTCCATGGCCAGGCGGTCATGAAGCGATCAGAGTCGAAGGTAAATGGGTGCCATCGATCTAATCACACATCTTCTAGTTTTCTACACATTCTCTGAACAGGTTCCACACATTCATTTTGTAAATTTGGATGTAGGCAATCAATTCGGTCGGCGTTCCGACTAAAGGTTTTAGAAAATGTTCAAACGAAAAATTACTCTCGGTGTAACTGCAGGATTACTCGGCGCATTCGCTCTAGCTGGGGGCGCATTCGCTCAAGAGGGTCCAGTTGACAGTAACTCCCACGATTCAATCAAGGATCGAGTCGCCGAAATCCTCGGCATCGACCGAGAAGCTCTCGACTCAGCGATGAGTACAGCTCGTGAAGAGAACCGAGAAGCTAAACAGGACGAGCGACTCGCAAGTCTAGTCGAATCCGGAACTATTACGCAGGCTCAGTCCGACGAAATCAACACATGGGAAGATTCCAAGCCTACGGTCATGGACGAGTTGATGAAACTCGGTCGTGCTCACGGAACCGGAGATGATGCCAGCATTGAAGCACGGCTCACATCTCTTGTTGATCAGGAAGTAATCACGCAGGCAGAAGCCGACAAAATTATCGCTTGGAACGCTGCCAAGCCTGACTACCTCCACGATCTCCGCACAGAGATGCGCCCGAGTCGAGGCGATGATGGTGAACGTGATGGCCGGCACGGACGACAACATGGTCACCGCGGTTTCCACCGTGGCGAATTGCACGGACGAGGACCTGGCGGGCCAGGATTCGAACAGCAAGCCCCTGAGATCGACCCCGGTACATCGTTCACTTTTCCGAACGGCGACGAAATCAACATTTAGTCATTTACCAGTCAATCCTCCGACGCGAAAAACGCCTCTCGAAATTTCGGGAGGCGTTTTTCGCGTCAGGGCTCTTAGAAATCATGATGTATTCATACCGACACCTGAATGCTCAGAGCCTAATATGTTTCTGGCAAACTGTTCCGCGGTTCTCAATCATTAGAATACCGGGTTCGACTTGAACCTAGACACCGGCTCAGGAATCTCGCATATGGATCAACCCACGAACAACAAGACTCAGCGACTACAACAATGGTTCGACGATCAGCCAAGGTGGAATCACGCCTCCTACGGTGAGTTCATGCATGTTGGCGGGAACCAAACAATATTCCGTATCGCGCTTCAGGAACAGAACATCAATGAAGATACAAAGGTACTCGACACAGCTTGTGCTGTTGGTGGTAACGCTCGCTGGATGGCTTCGTTATTCGGTTGCCACGTGTACGGAAACGATATTGATGAGCAAGCTCTCACGGTAGCGCGCGATCTCGCAGAAATCGAGAACATCACTAATCTCTGTACGTTTGTGAAAGCACCTGTCGAAGATCTGCCGTTTGATGACGATATGTTCGACATGGTTATAACAACCGACGTATTCGACCCTGTAGAGGTGAAACGAGTCCTAAAACCCAACGGGAGCTTCATCGTAATTTCGCTGTTCGAAGATCCGAAAATCACCCCACTGCAACTGGCTGAAAACTGGGGACTTGAACTTGAAATTTCTCTCGACGTCACCGATCTTGCATTTGCGTTCAACAGGGCGAAAGAAACCGAGGCTCGATTGCTCCACGAGTCCGAGATGATCGACTCACGAGAACTAATAGAGATCATGAACGAAAGCATCGTCCCCTACACTCGAGGCGGGCGACACTACATCATGCGACTCCGAAAAAACTAAAACGATTGCTAAATAACCATGACTAACAATTCGCCCGATCAATACCGTGGCATCTACGGAATCCCAGCCACACCATTCAAGGAAGACGAGACGCTCGACATTCGCTCACTAGAGAGTGTTTTAGAATTCTCGGTTGAAAACGGTTGCCACGGCATCGTGATGCCAGTCATGGCAAGCGAATACCAGTCGCTAACCGACACAGAACGTAGGCAGGTCTTCGATCTAACAACCAAAGTAGTCGCAAACCGAATTCCGACTGTGGCGGGTGTGTCTGGTATCTCGAATATTCACTCGATCGAACTGGCCAAATACGCCCAAGGTGCAGGTTTCGACTCGGTTATAGCTATGCCTCCGTTTAATATTTCGAAGCCATCAACCACCGAAGTACTAGAGTTCTTCCAGCTACTCAGCGATGCCGTAGATATTCCGATCTGGATTCAGAACCACTCGCTTGGAGCTCCACTTAGCGCAAAACAGCTCGCTGATCTGTGCGAGAACATCGAAAATGTAAGTTACATCAAGGAAGAAACTGTATTCGCAGGTCAACTAACAACTGCCTTACTAGATCAGGCAGGCGACTCGGTCAAAGGCGTGATGGGGGGCATGGGCTGTAAGTTCCTAGTTTCTGAGTACAACCGGGGAATGTGTGGCAACATGCCAGCATCTCACTTCGGAGACATTCACTCGAAGATATGGAACTTCCTCGAAGCGGGTGATGAGGCAAGTGCGAGAGAAATTCACACTCGTATGGCACCACTGAACAACTACGAGAGCCTATACGGAATGCGGGCGTTCAAAGAAGTGCTGTACCGACGGGGAGTAATCACATCACCCACAACTCGGTCCCCCGGCAAGAAACATCTCGACAAGTACGATCTAGCCGAATACGACATGCTATTGGCATCCATCGATGATCTGCTGATCTGGAAGGCTTTCTAGCACATTGAAAATAGAAGCTATCGACCTCTTTTACATTTCTCTCCCAAAAATCACGCGAACAGCCGACGGAACGCAAGATTCGCTCGTTGTTCGTGTCCGCACCGATAACGGACTTGAAGGCTGGGGGGAATGCGATGCCTCGCCGTTGGTATCGATGGCCGCCTACGTAATGCCGATGTCCCATTCGAACATCATTAACATCAACGAAGCGCTCCTTGGAGAGACGATTGATTCACCGGAAGACGTAATTCGCCTCAGAAACAAGGCCGGTGAGTACGGGCTAGATATCCAACAACTCGACCACGCAGTTGCTGGTGCAGACATCGCAATGTGGGACGTACTAGGAAAGCACTTGGGCGAATCTGTCTGGAAGTTGATCGGTCACGAAGCTTCATACAAAAAGCTTCCATACGCCAGCGTGTTGTTCGGAGATAACCCCGCTGAAACCCGTACCATCGCTGAGTCAATAGTTAACCGTGATTTCAGGGCCGCAAAATTCGGATGGGGGCCAATGGGGCGAGGCTCGCTGGCAGATGATATTGCTCTTGTTCAGGCTGCTCGAGATGGACTTGGACCTGACGCGAAGCTGATGGTCGATGCCGGAGTAATCTGGGGCGACAACGTCGAAATCGCTTATGAACGTGCCGTTGCGTTCGCCGAACTTGGCGTGACATGGCTCGAAGAACCACTTCGAACGGAAGAAGTTGGAGCGTATAAAGCCCTGAGCGACAATGTACGAGCGAATGGCGTGAAAATCGGCATCGCCGGTGGCGAAGGGGCGGATTACTTCCGTGCCGCCGACGACATGATGACCAATGCCGGTCTCGACTTTGTTCAGATCGACGTCGGTCGCATCGGCGGCATCACCGAAGCCAAGCGAGTCGCTGATCGTGCTCACGAGCTTGGCATTCAGTACGTGAATCATACGTTCAAGAGCCATTTATCTGTCGCAGCATCAATCCACGTCTTCGCCGGATACGAAGAATTCGATCTTATCGAGTACCCAGCTGGCGATTCACCATTAATTCTCGGCCTAACCGCTCCATCTGGTATTTTCCGGGATTCAGACGGATTCGTCCAAGCCTCCGATGCACACGGTCTCGGTGTTCAAGTCAACCCCGGCGCAATCAGCGAATACCAACGTATGGTAAAAATCGAGATCGACGGTGAAGTTCTGTTCGAATCAGCCCAACCGTAGAGACAACCGCCGAGCCACTTAGCTCTAAACCTTAAGCCTTTCGATCAAGTGCAGGTAGACGAGTTGCTTCCAAGATCAGTTGACGTGAGTACCTCTCGTTCATAGAATTCGTAAACTGGCACTCTAAGGTCGCGACTGCTAACAGTCAGCACGGTCGAGTGCTAATCATGAATTAGGCACGTTATGAGTTCGAGTCGGTGTGTCCGCACCCTCGTTTTTCATCTCACACTAGTCGAATTCGTGCGTGACAACTAAGGAGAAAAAAACTAGTGGCACTGAACCTCAAACCGCTCGGTGACAGGGTAATCATTGAGCCTTCCACGACAGAGTCATCAACCTCTGCCGGCGGGATCATCATTCCTGACACTGCGAAAGAAAAGCCCCAACAGGGTGCTGTTGTCGCAGCTGGCCCAGGCCGAACATCAGACGATGGCACGGTTATCGCAATGTCCGTCAAAGCCGGTCAGACCGTCGTTTACTCGAAGTACGCAGGTACCGAGTACGCAGACGGCGGAACTGA
>JABMNN010000016.1 GCA_013204545.1 Chloroflexota bacterium
GCAAATGAGGAACGATGTTATTCTGCCCCGACACTGAGTTCTGACAGAACCCTCCTGAAGAAGTTACGCAGAAGTACATTGATGCCGGATTCGAGCGCGGAATTGCGTTGATTTACGCAATGATCGAAGTGATGGATCGTGGAATAGCTAAGGTACGCGAAACCCTCCGGACTTCCGGAATTGAAGACGACACGTTGTTAATGTTCACTAGCGACAACGGTTCAGCGTTCAGTCACCGATACGATCAGGTTCCAGACGGCGTCTCGCTCGAGGGTTCTCGTTGCAACAACGGCTTCGCAGGTTCCAAAGGATCGGTTTACGAAGGCGGCATCCGAGTGCCGATGATCGCTCGATGGGCGAACGGTCTACCCCAGGACATCGAGATCAACGATCAGATCTGTTTCACCGATTGGTTGCCGACGCTGCTGTCGTTGACCGGTTCATCGAGAGTTGGCGAGAAGCCTATCGACGGTCACGACGTAACCGCTGTCCTAAAGGGCGACTCACCGCAGGAACAGACACGCCGATTCTGGCAGTGGAACGGCGATTCACCGATCGGAGTCACCAACGCTGCGATACGTCATGGCGACTGGAAGCTAGTCCGCCCTGCCCTCGATATTGCATTCGCCTCGGAAGCCGACAAGCAACTTGCAGACGATTACGTCGAGCAAGATATCGAATACAAGTGTTACCCTGAAAACTTCAGTGAGAAGTTCAACTGGCCGGAGCCGAAAAAGATCGTTCCTGAACCGCGTGCACCTGAACTCTACGATCTATCGAGTGACCCAGGTGAAACGAACGACATCGCCGCGGATAATCCTAAGATCGCCAGTCGAATGCTCGCCGAACTTGAAACATGGTTCGAGGAAGTGGAATCCGAGCGCCAAGCGATCCTGGATTAGCGGTCAATTTCGACGGAAGTCAACCAACAATCGCATTAAACATTTCAACAAATTTATTCAAGTCCAGTGCGGATCGGGTCACATTCACCTCACCGTTGATTTGCCTTGTGATTCGTCTCTAACGATCGTAGGACACGTCGCTCCCGACGGCACGAAACAGGTTTTGAGTATCTGATCGCACGATCTGCCGAGAAAATCCCCTGAACGCCTGAAGATGCTCCTCCCTAATCAGTGGGACGCGGCTAGTTCGGATATGCAACACGGAAGTTCTCACGCTCGGTCTGGGCGAATATGCCCAATTCGGAATACTAATGCCTAATTTAACGCCGAAGAACGGGTACGCGTTCAGAGACATCTCTGTAGGTGGACCGTTGCCAGTTATCCGATATGCAGCTTCTGTTTGAACGATCAAGTTGAAGGCGGATGGTCGGATTCGGTTTTTTATATTTTTTCTGAATATTTCTACGGTTCGATCGAACAGAATATTTCCGAAATTTCCAAACTCAGACCCCGACGTTATGTCGCGCTTAACAGCACTTACGTTGATCACATCTTGAAATCGACGATTCAAACGAAAAATCATCAGATCATGAATTTCGTATGCAGTAACCGTCTGAACTTCGCTGGTAAGAAGAGTGGTGAAGAAACCTTCTCCTGCTCCAAGCTCGAGAAATTTGTGCTCGTGTTGAAGATTCATCGACAGGATTATTCGACGAGCGACAGATCGCGATGTAAAGAACTGCTGGCCTAGACGTGCCTGAGTGATCGATCGTTTTCGGCGTGAATTGTTTTGCTGGTGGCTCCGATTCTTGGGAGCTGCCATCGGACCATGTACGTAATCATCGGTGATTTGCCTCGTCTAACGGCAATGCATACAACGGTCCGATCGATTTGAACCAATATTACGCAGGCTGCGAGCCGCAAGAATTACACACCCGTATGTTAGGCAAATCCCCAATATTAGTGACCAGCGATACGTAAAAGCCAATTCGTACCGGCTGTTTTATGAACCGGCGTGACCATACGAAACACTTTTACGTCAGTGATAGTCAAGTTGGTATTCCTAGAATTACCCTGCTCCGAGCAGGGCGGTCAATATTAGTTGCTAGTCGATCGCTAGAAACTGGAGACAAACAGGCGCTGGAACTTTGATTACCGATCCCGTAGGAGTCAATGTGCCATCATCTCCTCGTTTGAACGAAACTATGCTGTCGGAATCCTGATTTTCAGCCAGCAAGAATTTGCCATCTGGAGTGATAGCGAAGTTTCGAGGTGTTTTGCCTTGAGACGATTCGTGCCCCACGAAAGTCATCTTCCCTGTCGACTGGTCGATCGAGTAGATGACTAATGAATCGTGTCCACGGTTAGATGCGTAAACAAACTCCCCATCGGGAGATGTGTGAATGTCAGCAGTAGTGTTCTCGCCATCCCAGCCTTCGGGAAGTGTTGGAACCGTCTCGACTGGCGACAAGATACCGTCATCGCCTAGGTTGTATAGCGTGATCGAGCAACCTAGCTCGTTCAACACGTATACCTGCTGATTTGTCGGGTGGAACGTGAAATGGCGAGGACCTTCGCCCGCAACCTCATCTACTGTGGAAGAAAGCGATAGCTTGGCGTTCTCGACGTCCATTGCGTAAGTAAGCACTTGGTCTTTACCTAAGTCACAAACGAACGCAAACCGATTCGTCTTGTCGATATTTACCGAATGAGCGTGAGCCTGTTCCTGTCGACGTTTGTTAATCGACGAACCTTCATGCTGGATGAATGTCGTGTGCTGACCAACCGATCCATCTGCATTGATCGGATGTGCAGAAACACTGCCGCCCGAATAGTTCGTCACGATCACCATTGAATCGGTCGAATCGACCATCAAGTGACACGGGCCAGGACCGCCAGTCGATTGCTGGTTAATCTGGGTCAACTTGCCTGTTAGTTTATTGACGTTGAATGCTGTAATCCCACCAGAGCCGTTGAAACCACTACTTTCAGAGACCGCATATAGGTGGTCACCTGAAGGATCGAGTGCGACGAACGAAGGATTCTCTAGCCCACTAGCGACCGAAACTTGAGTCAGTTCACCGGTCTCTCCATTTAGTCGCAAAGTGTAGACACCCTCACTACCGAGTCGTGTGTAGGTTCCTACAAAAGCAAATTGATCGTTGGACATAAATGTTTCTCCTCAGGTTCGATTTTCGGTAATTAGTCTTTGATGATTAGGTCTGGATCGATTTCAACACCGATACCAGATCCTGTGGGAAGTGGCATAAAGCCATCGCAATCAATTTTTGGGGCGTTTGCCATGATCGAAAATTTATGCTCGTAGTGACCGACTGGCGGGTCGTGCAGCAACTCCATAAACGGAGCGTGTCGCCACGACGCTACGAGGTGTTGGTGCGCAATCACACCGATGTTTCCACCGCCATGATGCGGAACGATTTCCTTGCCATGTAATTCAGCGAGGTTACCTATTTTCCGCAGATTCGTCATGCCGTTCATTACCATGCTCTCGGGCTGGAGCAACTTATAGGTGTCCATCTCACACATCTTAACGAACTCGTGCAATCCTGGGTTGTTTTCACCACCGGCAATTCGTATTTCGACTTTAGCGTTAAGTTTTGCGAGTCCTTCAAAGTCATATCTCTTCAACGGTTCTTCCAGCCAGTACACATCAAGATCCTGTAACTCAACCGCCGTCTCATACGCTCGTTTGAAGTTCCATTCCACTCCCGGCTGCCAATTCCCGCTGCTCTGCGCTTGATTAGCGTCAACCATGATCGTGAAATCTTGACCGACAGCATCTCGAACTGCTTCAATAATCTTAATATCGGCGGATATCGACTCATTGTGTAAGCGAATCTTCATCGCCTGCCAGCCCTGTTCCTGCAGTGACGACGCCTGTTCAGCTCGTTCTTCTGGGGTCGATAGCGCAACCATACTGGCGTACGGGATGATCTTTTCTTTTTCGCCACCCCACAGCTTGTACAAAGGAAGATTGGCAGCTTTACCGATGATGTCCCACAGCGCCATATCGACGCCGGCAACTCCTTGGTAATGTAGGTTCTGGACGTAGTAGTTCAGGGCGAGAGCGTGGTCTTCGACCGCGAAAGCGCTTCTCCCAACCAGATATTGCTTCACAGCGTCGAGAAGCATCGGGTGCATGCCGGGCCCAATACCGGTAATGCCCGCGTCGGTGTGAACTTCGGTAAAAGATCCCCCCCCGATATCGAACGACATGTCACGCCCTGGACTCCACGCGGGTTCGATCTTTCCAACGTGTTTTACGGTGCGAAGGTTGACGATCTTGACATCGGTAACTTTGATATTGCCGATCAACTGATTCTCCTGTTGGTACATCCGAAAGCCGGCAAATCATACATCCATCGTCATCGGTATAGGGCGTTTTACATCGGCTGTTCGACGCGTAGACTGCCACAGTAAAGCAATATTGACAGTAACTCGACGCATCGACGCCGTCCAAAACCAGAAACTCGACATGACTATAAGCAACGACACTTCCCAGAAAATTGTAGACATATTGGTTATCGGCGCTGGAGCATCTGGCGGAGCCGCAGCAGCTTGGCTGGCTGAAGCAGGGTTTAGTGTGAAGTGTCTTGAACAGGGCTACTGGCAAGATCCGTCCAAGTACGCATCTGCTTCCAAAGATTATGAATTTGAGATGCTGACGAACTGGGCGCCCGATCCGAACGTTCGACAGCGAGACGAGGATTATCCGGTGAATGATTCGAATTCGCCAATCACTCCTGTCATGTTCAATGGCGTCGGCGGCAGTACGATTCTTTGGACTGCCCATACTCCGAGATTCCACCCTTCCGATTTTCGAGTGAAGACGCTCGATGGCGTGGCAGACGACTGGCCGATTTCTTATGATGAGCTGGATGAATTCTATGATTTGAACGATGAGGTGATGGGTTGTTCGGGGATCAATGGTGATCCTGCTAACCCGCCACGTAGTCCACGTCAAATGCCTCCTCTTCCGCTTGGCAAGGACGGTAAAAAACTGATTAGTGGATTTGAAAAACTAGGTTGGCACTGGTGGCCTTCTGATAGCTACGTCAACTCGCAGCGGTATGGTGAAGAACGCGACGCATGTAATTTCTGTGGACACAACCACATGGGTTGTTACCAGCGTGCGAAGTCGAGCACCGATCTGACTTACTGGCCGCGTGCTCTTCGAAGCGGAGCGACCATCGAGACGGGCGCTCGGGTCAGACGGGTCACAACGGACGAATTGGGGCGTGTAACCGGAGCTGAGTATGTTGATTCAAAAGGGAATGAACGACGTCAGAGGGCACGTGCAGTCATCATGGCAGCCAACGGTATCGGCACGCCGCGGTTGCTCCTGAATTCAGTATCGACGGCACATGCAGAAGGGCTTGCGAACTCAAGTGGCCTAGTTGGTAAGAATCTTATGTTCCACCCATTTGCCATGATCTCGGGTACCTTCCCAGAGAAGATGAACACATGGCAGGGTCCGCTAGGAAACATCGCGATGAGTCAGGAGTTTTATGAAACGGACAAGAGTCGCGGTTTCGTCCGAGGCTATACATATCAGTTCCAACGAAGCTTGGGCCCAGCATGGATCGCAAATGGAGGTTTCAGAGACCCGGTACCCTGGGGCAAAGGGCACCACGATGAACTCGAAAAACGACTGGGTAGTGTGATGGCGATTGCGGTGATTGGTGAGGATCTGCCCGAGGAACACAACACAGTGGAACTCGATCCTGAACTCACCGATTCTGACGGTATACCAACTCCTCGTCTGAATTACACGTTGAGCAAAAATTCCCGCGATCAATTGGATCATGCAATAGAGAACGCTAAGAAAGCACTAAAGGCCGCCGGAGCCGATGACATATATGTCGATCCTATGATGCGACAATCTGGTTGGCATTTGATGGGAACTGCTCGAATGGGAAATGATCCGACTAGGTCCGTTGTCAACAAATGGGGTCAGTCTCACGATGTAGACAATTTGTTCATTGTCGATGGCAGCGTGTTTGTCACTGGGGCAGCAGTAAATCCCACTCCCACCATCCAGGCATTGGCACTTCGGACTGCCGACTACATCGTCTCGAATCGGCAGGACATAAAGGGATAACACCATGACAGACAACACTGACATCGACGAACAGCTACTTGAAGCGATTCTAAACCGTCTTCTACCTGCGATAGGTGAAGTACCTGCCGCTGGCCAAATGAAACTGGTTCCGGAAATTATCCGCCTCTCAGGGCGACAAGCACGGTTTCAAAATCAATTTTCCAATGCTTTGAGAGTTTTCAAATCAACGAATCTTGAGTTCAGATCAACCACTGTCGACGAGCAAGACGACGCGATAAAAGCCTTTGAGGCCGAACATCCGGAATTATTTGGTTCATTGCTTACAATCAGCTACATCGTGTACTACAAAGACTCACGAGTTCACAAACGAATCGGGTGGAGTGGGCGAACACCTCAGCCAGATGGGAACGAAATGGAACCGTGGGATGAATCAGTTCTGGAAAACGTTCGGAAGCGCGAACCATTCTGGCGACAGGTATAACAACCTCTAGGCAATTTCGAATCTAAGAAACAGTTAAGAAAGAGAACAAATGGAACCGGTAATCCGAAATGAATTAGGAAACTCGAATCCACTGCTTGGCCCTAGAGATGGCGTGTCATCATATGTGATGCTTTACGTAAAGCACGGCGTGGGAGAATCAAGCCCTGATCATACTCACGAATGGGAGCACCAGGCCTTCATCACTCAGGGTTCAGGAATCCTTGTTTGTGGAGGCAACGAATACTCGGTCAAGACTGGAGACGCTGTGCTTGTTCCCGGGGGTGTTCGCCACCAGTTCATCAACACTGGTGATGTGCCACTCCACCGGGTGACGGTAAACCCAGTCGAATCCGTCAAGAAATAGTCAGGACGATTTCGTTCAGACCCGTATTTCTGAACCTGCAATTTCGCCACGCTCTACGGTGTAGACATGCGTGGCGATTTCTTCAACGATCGCCGGATCATGGCTGGCGCAGATTATTGTGCCGTCATAATCCCTGAGTGCACTTAGTAATTCAACGCGAGTAGCAGCATCCAAGTGGTTTGTAGGCTCATCGAGAAGCAGAACATTGTTTGGCTGGACGAGGAATTTCGCCAGTGCCACACGGCTCTTTTCGCCACCTGAAAGCATCCTGATCAGTTTGTAGACGTCATCAGAGGAGAATAGGAACCGACCGAGAATTCCTCGCAATACGCCATCCGGTTGATCTTGGGCTGATTCTCGAACGGCGTCCAGAACTGTCGAATCTGGATTTAGCGACTCATCCTGATGCTGCGCGTAATATCCACGCTTAGCACGTTCCGCCCAATTTATATCACCTTCAGAAGGAACAACCTCACCAGCCAAAATTCGTAATAGCGTGCTCTTGCCACCGCCGTTGTGACCGATCAGAGCGACTTTCTGACCTCGTTCAACCTCTAGTGAGACGTCCAGAAGTGCAGGAGAATCCTCCCAGTCGTGTGATATGCCCTTGGCGTTCAGTACGATTTGTTCAACTCTGCCTGAAGATTTGATTTGAAACCTAGCGCCTTTTAATGTGACGATACGTTCAATCCGGTCGATTTTTTCGAGTGACTTAACTCGACTCTGTACTTGGCGAGATTTTGTGGCTTTCGACCGGAAACGCTCTATGAATTTCTCTTGTCGAGCGATTTCCCTTTCTTGTCGACCGGCTTGAAGATCACGCTGGGCCTGCCGAGAGGCTTTGCTCGTCTGATATTCAGAAAATGTACCCGGATACGACTGAACACCGCCCTGTTCGACGTCTAGGATTCGAGTAGCAACTTTCTGAAGAAAGTCTTGATCGTGAGTGACCATCAGGATTGCACCGGGATAGCCTGCCAGTTCTTCCGCCAGCCAGTCCTTCGAAACTGCATCAAGGTGATTCGTTGGTTCGTCGAGAAGTAGATGTGCTTCTCGACGAATAAGAATTTTTGCAAGTGATATTCGCATTCGCCAACCACCAGAGAAGTCCCCGCACGGTTTTCCGATATCTCCATTCGAAAATCCCAGACCAGTCGTGACACGGGCGATAGTCGAATCGACACTATTTCCGCCGAGAACTCGGAATCTGTCTAGAACATCTTCGAGTTCGGTGACAAGAGCCTGACTATCGTTATCTTCGAGCGTCAGCAATTCTTCGATCTCGTTCACCCTTGCTCGTAGCGAATTGACTTCAGGAAGTGCTGTCCACATCTCTTCACCGAGAGTCCGGTCGAGCGCAACGTCTGACTCTTGATGGAGGTAGCCCATCTCGCCATCCGATAGGCTGACATGTCCATCGCTAGCAGGTACATCCCCAGCAATCATCTTCAGAAGAGTGGTCTTGCCAGCTCCGTTTGCACCAACAACACCGACTTTTTCATTCGAAGATACGGTGAATGAGACAGCAGAGAGCAGGTCTCGACCGCCAAAGGATTTGGTGAGATTTTGAACAACGATCATTTAGGGTGCGGGTCTTACAAGCTAGGGGATGGAAACGGCTAGATAATTAAGTGTCTCAAATCATTCCGGTGTTTAGTTACTCATTATTAACATTAGAAATCGAGTAATTTGTGAATGCAAAAGATTAGTTACTGCTGCATCGTGATGAATTTGCCGAGAGAAAATCGGAATTTCTCTCGGCCTTCGTTGATGTCAAACGACTAGTAACTGGACTGAGCGCCCTTCTTAGCGGATTCGGCCCACGCAGCGGCAAGAGAGTCGACTGACACACCATCCGCACGTGCTGCTGCGATCACGATCGCTTCTTGTTCAGCCAAGGCAGCGGCTGCTTCAGGAAGTCGTGAAGCAGCGTCGAGCGGGATTTGGATGGCTCCATGAAGATCAGCGGCAATCAAATCGCTGGGCTGCACGTAAATTCCTCCTACATCCACAGGGACGTTATAGGCAACACCATGAACATAGCCATGCGACACCAGAACTTCTTTCGCCCAGAATGGGAACCCCATCGCCTCAGCTTCTTTTAGATCGCGCACGCCACCGTCGGTGACGACGCCTACACAACCGAGTCCGAGTGCTATATTGCCTTGAATCTCACCCCAATACGACCCAATGGTTTCCGGATAGTCCAGATCATGAAACACGATCATTCGCGGGGCAGGAATGGCCAATATTGCTTCGTAGTAATCACTTCTTTCAAGCGCATTCGGTGACTTGTGACGCGCAGAAATTACACCGGTCATTGCGTAACCGACGGAGGTTTCTGTTACTGGAGACTGTGACTTAATCTCGGGTCGCATGAATCCTTCAGTACGTGGTCGGATATTCATCAACTCAAGTGCGTTTGCGATGGTCGGAGTATCTATTTTTCTAAGCTGAGCTAGCAGCTCTTCAGACAGTGGACCGGTCGTGGCACCCATAGTCAGGCTCCTTGGAGTATTCATTGATAACGAACAAGCAGTTTTGTTTCAGATTGCATAATAACGCGTTATTCCACATAGGCAGAACGGGTAGAAAGATTTTTTGATCGAAAAAATCCCGGTTGAACCAACTGGGCTTATCACAGGTATGTGCCACATTTAGAAAACAGCGACGTTCCAGTCGACTCTCCGCCGGCGCTTCGCTAGATCTCTGGCGGATTTCTGATTTCGCTCGATCCGTTGTGCATTCTGTAGAACTTGCGTTGCCTGACGTTGACCCGATTTCGCTTTATCGCGCTCGATACCGTTTTCGGCGAACTTCACTGTCTCTACAGCTTGAAAATACTTCATCCGAGCTCGATCTACGGTAATCGGTTTGTAGTGAAGCATTGGCTATCTTTCTAATTCTCGCTTGAAATCGTTATTCAGTTTCTATTCCACAATCGTCGCTGAATGGCATCCTGCGCAGATAGGTATCGTCCCACCTCTACGACCACATGATTCCGTTATATCGATTAGGTAGTTTCCTTAACCACCGTTGAGTAACCATCCACGACGATTCTGACTCAGTTGGCTCATTTCAGTTCAACTCAGATGTTTGAAATTAGTGCATACCCACTATGCTCAAGATATGTTCATAGAAAATCCCTACGCAGAGTTTTGTAGTCCTCTGCCGATAGGACTAGAATCTCCACGCCTCGGACAACGACGATTCGTGGTCAAACCCGATCCCTGTGCGGAATAAACCGGGGTATATATGGAGATTATTTTATGAACGGAACAGAGTTCATCGCCCAGATCCTCAAGCAAGAGGGCGTTAGTGAATGACTTGCTTCCCGAGCAATGCACTTATAGAGGCGGCAGCTAAAGAAGGCATACGTCCTGTGATGTTCAGGCATGAGCGTGGGGCCATCATGGCTGCTGATGGCTACAGCCGAATGCACAACGGCGACAAGTTTGGTGTCGTTGCGATGCAGCACGCAGCCGGAGCGGAAAACTCAATGGGAGGCTTGTCGCAGGCATATGGCGATAACGTACCGATTCTGGTTCTGCCGGGCGGCTATCCTATCGAACAAAGGCATGTTCGCCCGAATTTCTCTGCAGCTGATAACTGGAAAGGTGTCACCAAATCAATTCAAACGATTGACACACCTTCTCAAATTAAAGATGTGATGCGTCGTGCATTCCAAGCACTTCGTAATGGCAACGGAGGTCCTGTGGTCGTTGAGATGACTCTTGATGTCTGTGCAATGGAAGTTCCGGCTGACGCTCTTGATTACAAATCCCCGGTGGTCAGCAAGTCTGTTCCATCGAAGACCGATATTCAAGATGCCGTAAAAATACTTCTTGCGGCAGACCGACCGATGATTTGGGCAGGGCGAGGTGTGCTAGCTGCTCAGGCATCTGTAGAACTTGCTGAATTCGCCGAATTAACCGATATCCCGGTGTTTACCACGATGGAGGGCAAGTCGGCTTACGACGAACGCCTGCCGCTAGCACTTGGTGCCGGCAGTGGCGCTACGACAGGTCCGGCATTTGAGTGGATAAATGAAAGCGATGTAATTCTTGGAATTGGTACCAGCCTCTCGAACAATAGTTACACTCGTAAAGTTCCCGTTGGCAAGAAGATTATTCACAACACGATCAATACTGAAGACGTGAATAAAGGTACTCCGTCGGATATCGGGTTGATCGGTGACGCCAAATTGACCCTCTCTGCTCTTATTGAAGAGGTGAAGGCTCAGATTGGCGATGGTGGACGCGACACAGGTGTTGCTTCCCACATCGCAAACGTGAAGGCAAAGTGGATGGCTGAGTGGTCACCTATTCTCAACTCCAACGATGCTCCACTGAACCCATATCGCGTAATCAACGAGATCGACAAGAACTTAGATCATGAGAATAGTGTCGTTACTCACGATGCAGGTGGACCACGTGACTGTATGGTCCCGTTCTACACAGCTACTACTCCTAATAGCTACATCGGCTGGGGAAAGACAACTCATCTTGGATTCGGTATACCGCTGATGATCGGAGCGAAATTGGCTGACCCAAGCAAATTCTGCCTGAATTACATGGGTGATGGTGCTTGGGGCATGTCAGGTACTGATACTGCTGCCGCTGCAATGATGGGGCTGCCGATCACTACGGTTCTTCTGAACAACGGTGGCATGGCAACCTATCCCGGTGGATTTCCAACCGCCCGAGAGCAATATGATGTTTCAGCGATGGTAGGTGACTACGCCAAGATCACTGAAGGTATGGGTGGAGTCGGAATAGCGGTCTCCAAGCCCGAAGAGTTAGGGCCAGCAATCTTAAAAGCTCGTCAACTCAACGACGAAGGCAAGACCGTCTTGATTGATGTCAAGTCAAACTATGAATCCCGCAAGTCGTTCTTCGGCAGGTAAATAGCACAAGGTTCAGTCATGTCACATGAGTGATTTCGTATGTGACCTAGAGTCAACTTCGTAAGCAAACAACGTCGTCTGAGTGTGATTACTCAGGCGGCGTTTTTCGTTAAGTCCGCTTGTTCGAATCCTAAAACATACGGATCTTCGTTATTGCGATGCAGAAGACCAGATTCTAAAGGGCTTGCTTGAGAACGATGTGAACTGCAGATGAGAGCCCGCTCCCGTGTCCGATACGTACGTCAACCAACCGAGTTTGTGTGTAGATCTTTAGGTAGATTCACGGATATCAACCCGTACGAACCGCGATGATTCGGTGGTGTCAACACGGCATCGTTGTGGTTATCAGCACAGACAACCGGTCGGCAATCGGATTCCCGGCCGAATCCACAGCAGACCAGACGCTTAGAGGGAATTCCACCATGTCGGTGGGGGCGTCAAGGGAAAAGTTCGTTTGGGCAGGTAAAAGGGGAATAATTATGTTTAGGAGCAATCTCGCACCTACCGTCGATTCTGGAGCCCGAAAAGATAAGGGCATCACCGGTCTCGAAACAGCCATCGTGCTCATTGCATTCGTGGTTGTAGCTTCTGTGTTCGCTTTCACGATTCTTTCGGCGGGTGTCTTCTCGTCAGAAGCAAATAAGCAGACAATTCACGCTGGTCTCAGAGAGACCCGCACACGACTAGCTCAGCAGGGCTCTGCCTTTGCTTTCGCCGGTCATCAGGGAAGCACACAAGCGGTCTATAAGATCGTCTTCATAGTATCGAACTCACTCGCTGGTGAGCCAGTCGACCTGACTGCCCCTTACACAGCTGATGATTCAGGTACCGACCCGGATATTGTTCCTGGTGCAAGCACTGCGACGATCATCTCGTATGCAGATGAAAGCCAGCGTATGTCAGATGTAGCTTGGTCACAGACCTTCATCGGCACAAACAACGGTGACGACTTGCTTGAAGACGGTGAGAAGGCTGAAATTACAGTTTGGCTAATGGATCGTGCAACAGCTACTGCAGCTGAATCGAACAGTTCGATCGATTATACCGACGGCAACTCAGCCAATGGTGGTAGCGCTTCGGGCCTGACGGCATCTGACAGCCTCGTGGTCAAGAGCACCAGATTCGTTCTGGAACTCACCCCACAACTCGGTGCACCGCTGACAGTTCAGCGTGCAATTCCGCCTGGCCTTCGGAACGTAATGAACCTGAACTAAATAAATCAGGCAAATTACCAAAGCCCTTATGTAGTGCATTCGAGAGCATTCCCCGGCCGGAAATCTCTCGGACACAGGCCATCTTCAGGCCAGCCGTACAGCGCATCAGGTTTCCCCCCTCAGTAGGCATTGAGCGGGTGGCCCGAAGATTCAAATGCCCTTCTCACCCGGCGAGAAGGGCATTTGCGCGTTGTGCGATATATGGCTTCGAGCGC
>JABMNN010000017.1 GCA_013204545.1 Chloroflexota bacterium
AACAATCCGGCCCCCCCCCACCCCCCGCTTAAGTCCTAAGTTGCTTCTATCGCCTTACGCGCTCAAAATTTGTTGCTGTTTAGGGTGGGACGTCGCGCTGCGACGGTAATGATCATTTGAAACACGAAAATCTAAAGAACTAACTTAGGCAGTTGATCTCGAAGATCACGATGGCACGCATTACTGAATGAATATTTCATCCGCTCGCGGGCTAGCCGGAATCCTACCTGCCCGACCATCGAGCTTCATGCCATTTGCTGAAATACGCACCAACATAATCTCCGGAATCGTTGTTGGTATCGTTGCACTGCCTCTTGCAATCGCCCTCGCCATTGCTGTCGGTGCTACCCCAATCGCCGGCCTCTACACATCTGCCTTCGCTGGTGGGTTCGCCGCTCTTTTCGGTGGCTCTCGATACACCATTACCGGTCCAACAGCAGCACTAGTACCACTCCTCACTGTAGTCGTATTCAAGTTCGGGATCGAAGCTCTTCCACTCCTCGGGCTAATGTCGGGCATCTTTCTCTTCGTAATGGCAGCTTTGAAACTCGGCAGGTTGATGAAATACATGCCGGGTCTCGTGATCATTGGATTCACTGCCGGAATAGGACTCTCAATTGCATTCGGTCAGTTGGCAAGCTTCCTAAACGTAACCGGAACCGACCCTTCCTACGAGCACTTCCACGAGCGAATGTGGGATCTGATCAAGCATCTAAACACCATCGGATGGACCACTCCGCTAATCGGTTTGCTTGCGGTCGTTATTATGCTCATATGGCCGTTCATTCAAGAGCTTTCAGTCAAGCTCAAGTCGATACCGCCGACATTCGTCGCCTTAATCGTCGTTTCAGCGTTGGTCTTCTACATTCACATTGATACACCGACGGTAGCAACTCGCTACGGTGATCTACCAGGATCATTTCCAAAGCCCACATTCGACTGGTTCGACATCGGATTAATAATCAAACTAGTCCCATCAGCTATCGCGGTATCGATTCTTATGGGAGTTGAAACGCTCCTCACCGCAGTTATGGCTGACAACCTTGCTGGCACTTCACGTCGGTACAAGCCCACTCAAGAACTTTTCGGACAAGGTCTGGCAAACCTAATCGGACCAATCTTCGGTGGAATTCCCGCAACTGCGGCAATTGCTCGAACCGGGGCTGGAATTCAGAACGGTGCTACTTCGAGACTCTCAGGTGTCACTCACGCCATATTTGTACTTATTGCGACGATCGCACTCGGCGGCTTAGTAGGCAGCATACCAATGACGGTTCTGGCAGCGATCCTGATCGTTGTCGCGTGGCGAATCACAAGCGTGCCTGAGCTTATCAAGATGGCGAAAACTGCGCCTCGCCAAGATCACCTCGTGCTGTTTTCAACGCTCATCATCACCGTCACTGTTGATCTGACCTACGCAATAGCAGCCGGTGTGTTCCTGTCGCTCATCCTGTTGCTGCGCCAACTCACTTCCATCGAAAGCGCACGCGAACTCCAACCAGATGAAAATGGTCAAATTCGACAGGTGTCCGCAGAACTAAGCAAGCTGATGCAGCAACGCAGGGACATCATCTTCTTCAATGCCCAGGGACTAATCTCATTCCACTCGGCATTCGAGTTTGAACGACGTATTCTTGAGCATGACACTCGCCCTTTGATCTTACGAATGAAAGATGTGAGATACATGGACACAACTGGAATGATGACTCTTGAAACGATCATCAAATCCCGGCACGAACTTGGGGCCGGAGTGATGCTGTCGGCAATTCAACCAGCGGTGCGCCTCAGCCTGAAAAAATTTGGTGTCATCGATCTTATCGGCGAAGAAAACGTGTTTTCAGGCACCGCTCTGGCGATAGCGACTGTGCCGGTAGGTACCGACTCAGCTGACGATAGCAACTCGGACGACGGCGAATTGCCTTCCGCAGAAATTCAGCCTGGTTAACTACCGAAATCCGTGAACCCCAGATGGGGTTTTGTGCTAATCCGTAACCGTTAGTTAACCATTGCAACGGGGCGAAGTGTACAAATAGATGCTATTTGCAACAAATTTCACTTCCTAAGGATTTATGCAAGAACTCTCCCTCCCCGCCAGACTTCGAGTAGAAATCCTCGCAGGACTAACCGTATCTCTCGCACTTGTGCCTGAAGCAGTCGCTTTCGCATTCGTGGCGGGAGTCGACCCACTAGTTGGGCTCTACGCTGCATTCATTGTCGGGCTTGTCACGTCAGTCACCGGCGGACGCCCCGGGATGATCTCAGGAGCTACCGGCGCACTCGCTGTCGTGATGGTCGTACTCGTAAAAGAACACGGAGTCGAGTACCTTTTCCTGACGGTGATTCTCATGGGAATCATTCAGATGGCAGTCGGAGCGCTCAAACAAGGTCGGCTCATTCGCATGGTTCCCTATCCGGTCATGCTCGGATTCGTGAACGGGCTTGCCATCGTCATTTTTCTTGCACAGCTCGAAAGTTTCAAAATCGAAGGGCCCAACGGCACCGAATCATGGATAGTTGGCAACGAACTGCTGATCATGCTCGGTCTAATTGCCGTAACCATGGCCGTTATCTATCTGATTCCGAGACTCACTAGTAAATTCCCATCGGCTCTAGCTGGAATACTCGTTGTTTCGGGAATCGTGATCTTCGGCGGTATCGACACCACAACTGTTGGCGATATTTCGAGCATTTCGGGAAGCCTTCCCACATTCAGTGTTCCAGACGTGCCATTGACCTTTGAAACCCTCTGGATCATCCTGCCACACGCGCTCATCTTGGCAGCAATTGGATTGATCGAATCTTTATTGACGGTTTCACTGATCGATGGCATTACCGATACGAAGGGGCAGAACAACAGAGAGTGCATGTCGCAAGGCGCTGCGAACATCATCACCGGCTTCTTCGGTGGTATGGGCGGTTGCGCAATGATTGGCCAGAGCATGATCAACATGAAATCTGGCGCAAGGTGGCGACTGTCAGGAACTATTGCGGCGATTCTCCTACTCACATACATCTTGGTAGCGTCATCGCTCATTGAGCAGATCCCGATAGCAGCCCTGGTGGGAGTGATGTTCGTGGTCGTAATCGGAACATTCTCGTGGTCGAGCCTACGAATAATCCGAAAAATACCGGTTTCTGATGCGTTCGTAATGATCCTTGTTTCTGCCGTGACAGTTGCCACCGACCTCGCAATTGCGGTGATCGTCGGTGTGATCGTTTCAGCTCTGGTGTTTGCATGGAACGCAGCACGCAATATTTACGTCGAGGAAAGCAGTGAAGGCACTCCAGAACGTAAGATCTATACGCTCCACGGGCAACTCTTCTTCGCTTCGATCACGGCGTTCAGGGATCTATTCCACCCTCCACACGACCCGGGCGAAGTCGTAATAGATTTCCGACATTCTAGAGTATGGGATCATTCGGGCATCGAGGCGATTGTTGATTTAGCGCGCCGTTATGAAGCAGCTGATCGAAAATTACATCTTCTCCACCTCAGCGAGAACTGCCAGCGGATTTTAAGCAAAGCGAACGTCATCATAGATAGCGACCCAGATGTCGACCCTTCCTACCGAGTAACCGTGTCTGGTCTCGGTGGTGGCGAGGGTGGCCATTAGTAGCGCATTCGGCCCGTGTTCTCTCGCCTCTATAAAACTCGTAAGACTTCCTTAAACCAAAAGAGCGGCGACATTTCTGTCTACCGCTCTAATTTTCGTTCGTTTTGGGTCGGGTCAGACGAGCCAGTTATTTAATTTGGTTATCACTTTGTGTTGCCGTCGCTTCTAACAGCGATTTCCGGCTTGTGTGGCTAGGTTTATTACCAACTCGGTGATCCCTTTTAGGTTGCCGCTGACAGCAATTGACCGTAGCGGCTTTAGGAGACCTTGTGGATAACCCATCCATACCTGTAAATCATATTCAACACCCTTTCAAATCAGGGTTTTTAATTACCTTGATTTGATATTAAACAACCCGGTAAACCAGCGGTACATATATTCGTGAAGGACTTATGTATATTTTCACTCAAATTTCTACTGACAGGGAGTGACGGTGCCGATGGCGACGCGACATTCACCCTTGATAGTCAATATCGTTTATTCCAGTTAACATAGAGGTGGTTCCGGTTGTCTGGACAGTGTTCCCGGTTTTATAAGTGGAATCACTGCATCATGCTTTAGGCCGCCGCGGGTGCCGGCAGCGCTTTGGTGTAGAACTGGTCCTGGGTCGTGCCGCTAAGGCTCGAATGGGGTCTTCCCGCA
>JABMNN010000001.1 GCA_013204545.1 Chloroflexota bacterium
CCCCCCCCCCTCTGGCTCCCTCCCTAGAAGATAGGGAAGGATAAGACAAGACGGGCTTTGGACATTCGTCGATTGACTTGGTCGCTGGCTGTTGTTATTGCTCAGGGCATCACTGGTGTGAGTGAACACTAATCCATCCCACCTCTCCACTCGTTGTAAGGAGGGCGGGACGGTTCCATGGGTGTCCGTCGAAGAGACTTGGTTGCTAGCTGCAAGTGACAGCCCCTTCCCGAGGGAAGGGGGACAGAGCAAGATACTCACTTGTTCTGACTCTTTTGGGTTCAATACGGGTTGAAAATCTGATCTACTTCTCAGAATCGGTTCATTGAGTTGGGTTAGAGCGCACTTGAGGGTGGTTTAGAAACTGTTCGATAGAAGTTCATATACTCAGAATCGCCAACATTTGATGATTGTTGGTGGGTTGTTTCTGTTGTCGCTTGCGTTGTACTTCTCGACGATGTCGAGGGGTATCACTTGGCTGAACACAGGGGCGGATGGTGGCGATTTTATTACCGCTGCTCGAGCGTTCGGAGTTCCGCATCCGACTGGCTACCCGACGTACACGCTTTTGCTGCGGGTGTTCGGTGATGTCGTTGCGATTGGTGATCATGCGTTCCGGGCAAATCTTCTTTCTGTGTTTCTCGGTGCGTTGACGGTGCCGTTGGTGTATCTGGCGGCTTTACGGGTGGTTGGCATGCTTCCCAGCCATGAAGTGGGCGGTAGCGCCTCTGTGCGGGTATCAGCAGCAATAGCGGCACTTGCATTCGGTACGTCTAGATTGTTTTGGTCGCAGGCGACGATTACCGAGGTGTACACGCTGAATGCGCTGTTTGGGGCAGCGTTATTGGTTTTGATGCTTGGCGTGGTTAAAAATCTTACGCAGTCGAACCATGCGATTCGAGTTCGTACTTTGATGGCGTTTTTACTTGGGCTTGGTCTTGGTAATCACACAACGCTTGGTTTGGCGTCGGCGGCTTTCGGTCTTTGGGTGTTGTGGATTGTGTGGAGATTTTTCGGGTGGCGTGGTGTTTTGGACTGGCGTCCGATTGTTGCGCTCTTAGGTGGGCTATTGGTTTACGTTTACGTGCCGATCGCCGCTTCGTCAGCACCAATCGTTAGTTGGGGTTCACCGGATTCTATTAAGGGTTTCCGTTGGATGATTTCTGGCACGATCTACCGACCTTACGCATTCGGATTGGCGAGTGATTTCCTATCGGGTCGGATCGCCTCGGTCGCTGAATTGCTGTTTACTCAGTTCACGGTGATTGGGACGGTGATCGGAATTGCTGGGTTGACGACCATATGGACATATAGCCGAGAGTTTGTGCTGGCGTCGATCGTGTCGGTGCTGACAATTGCTGTGTATGCGGTTGCTTACGATACTGTCGACAGTTTTATTTATCTGATTTCAGCTTTCATGTTGTTTTCGCTGTGGCTGGCAATTGGTACGGCAGTATTGGGGCAGGGGATCAAGCGGTTTGCTGGGCGAGTTTCGAGTTTGCGTGGGTATCAGCGGCAGGCGTATGTGGGTGTATTTGTCGCCGTGGTATTAGTGGTGCCTGTTTGGTCGGTAATCTCCGGTTGGGGTGAACTGAACCTGTCAGGTAACGATGGACCCAAGTCGTATGTTGAGCAGACGATAGCTAAGGCGGCCGGTGGAGTTGTGTTGGCTGAGGAGCCGGAGTTGTTTGCGTTGGTATACCAGGCACAAGTTGCAAACCCTGAATTGGACGTAATGGTGATTGGCCCAGTGATGTTGCAGCATGATTGGTACTGGGATCAATTGGTGCAGTATTACGGTGACAGGATGCCGTTGGAGCGTCCGGATTCATTCTTGCAGCGTGTCGAATGGGTCGTTGGAATGAACTTGGGGATTGTGCCTATCTACACGACAGACGATGAACGGGAATATTACGATGGGTTCAATCTGATTCCGGACGGCGATATTTTCAGGGTGGAATTTTAGATGAGGTGCGGTTGATGGCAGTTGTTTCATCGGTCAATGCGATCCCGATTATCGGACTTCCTGAGATCGTGGTCGGTGATGATTTAGGTGCTTTGATTGCCGCTCAATCCGAAGCGAACGGTGTGCGTATTGCTGACGGAGATCTGATTGTGGTGGCTCAGAAGATTGTTTCGAAGGCTGAAGGGGCGATTCAGCACATTTCAGATCAGAAGCCATCTGACGAGGCGATGAAGCTCGCTGAGATTGTTGGTAAAGACCCGCGATTGGTCGAAATCGTTCTCAATCAGTCGCAGCGAGTAGTTCGTGCTGTTCCTGGTGTGCTGATTGTGGAGACCCACCATGGATTTATTTGCGCGAATGCTGGTGTCGATCATTCCAATATCGAGGATGACGGGTTAGTAACAACGTTGCCTGTCGATTCGGATCGGTCGGCGTCGCAGATTCGAGATACGTTACATGGGATAACCGGGTGCGAGATTGGCGTGTTGGTTTCCGACACGTTTAATCGGCCGTGGCGCGAAGGATCGATCAATGTCGCTATCGGCGTTGCTGGGTTTGATCCAATACGCGATTTGCGGGGAGTAGTCGATGATTTTCATCGTGAAATGACTACGAGCACAGTTTCGTTAGCTGACGAAATTGCTTCGACCGCGCAGTTGGTGATGGGAGAGAGTGGGCGGATTCCAGCAGCGATAGTGCGAGGGGTGCAATGGGAAGCTGGAGATTATTCTGCCGGTCGATTGCTTCGACCGGCGAATAGAGATTTGTTCAGATAAGCCCCGTTTATCTGTCTACTTGTCAGACTCGGGTTTGTCTTTGCCGGCGTCATCATCTGCCTTATCCGGAGCCCCGCCTTTAGATCCTGGCGATTTGTTGCCGTACCAAGATGAATATTCAAACGAGTTTCGGAATTCTTTTGCTTCGCCACATACTTTGCAACTGCCCTGGCTAACGGCTCCGTTCGGCGGATCGATTACCCAGTGGTGTACGCAACCACCTTCAGTTACTTGGGCGATTGGCTCTTCGACTGGTGCAATATTCTTTTTTGGGAATGACGATGGACTCATATAAGTTCTAGCTCCGCGTAGTCGTTTTTTCGTGAGTGACGACATGCCTGCTCGTATGTAACAACCAACTTCCTCACAATTTTAACCCAACTTTGCAATCCTTGTGGTTTTCATTGGTTGTTAGCCTGATTGCAGTGAAAATATGTTTTATTTACTATTCATGAATAGTTGCATGTTTGAAGTGTATATTTGGTCAGTTGCCAATGTGGAATGCACGGAGTAATCGATAATGTCTGTATCGCGAAATAGTATTATGACGATCATTCGTCAAAACAACGGTGTTAACGTTGATGAAATTGCGAAAGAGATGCAGTTGGCACCAGCGACGGTGCGCAGGCATCTAGACATTCTTGAGCGTGACGGGTTGGTGGACCATTCAGAGGTTAGGAAACCCACAGGTCGCCCTCAGTACTCGTTTCATTTGACTGAAAAAGGTCATGACTCAGTTCCAAAAGACTACAGTCGTCTTTTGAACGAGTTGGTCTTTGAACTCAAAAATATTCCGGCGAATGAGCTTTCTAGTCGTTCTGGTGGAGATGTTCTGAGAGATTCACTGACACTCATAGGCGAGAAGCGAGCGGTGCAGTACCGACAGGGGCGGGGCCCGGTAGAAGCAGTTACTGCTGCTTTCGAAGAGGGTGGATACGACCCGATCGTTCAGACTAGCGAGGAGGGTTTGAAGATTCGTGTGACTAATTGCCCATATCGCCGGGCGTCTATCGATGACGAAATTATTTGCACGGTAGATCGTTCAATGGTCACCAGTTTGCTTGGGAAAGATATCGAGCATAGCGTTGAGATGTCGCCCGAATCAAATGAGTGTGTGTACACGCTTGCTGCGACACATTTGGTAAAGATTGACAGTACAGCGCTTGGCAGCTAGTCTCGGCTAATCAATTAAATATGTGTGGTTCCTCGGTGTTTTGGTTTTTGAGTTTTCAAGACTGAAACCGAAAGGGAAAGCGGTGAGAATCCGCTGCGGTAGCGCCACTGTAACCGGGAAGACGATTCACAAGATGCCACTGTCGATAAGACGGGAAGGCGTGGATTAGTTGCCGAGTCGAAGTAAAAGTTTGTTTCGACCGATATTCTGGAAGTCAGGAGACCTGCCGAGGAACATCTGAGTGACTGCTCCCCGCCTAGGGTGTGGCCTCATGGTGATAGCCTCCTACGGAACGGATGTCACCTGTGGACCCTTGACGATGCAGTCAGGGGTTTTTTATTGGCGACGGATTTCGGTAGCAGTGTGCAGCGTGTTTCGACTGGCTCAACAGTATTGAGACGGTTGCTCATTGGAACGCTTTTGCTTGGTGCTTTGACGGTGTTGGTGACTATCGTTGCGGCATCGGTTGGTCCGTTCAGCGTTCCTTTCACGCATACTGCGACGACTCTGCTCGATTTGATCGGGATCGGTGAGTCGACAGCGAAACCGACCGAACAAGCGATTATTCAGAGCATAAGGCTTCCGCGTATTTTTCTTGCTTTCATCGTTGGTGCTGCTCTGGGAATTTCAGGCGGGATCATGCAGGGCTTATTCCGTAATTCGATGGCGGATCCTGGAATTATTGGTGTTTCGAGTGGTGGTGCTACTGGTGCTGTTATCGCGATTGCTACGGGTGCCAGCACTGTTTCAACTTTCTTTTTGCCTTTGTTCGCGTTCATTGGCTCGGCCGTATCGATGGCAGTTGTTTTTTTGATCGCTTCAGTGGGTGGGCGGTTTTCGATGACGACTCTGTTGCTTGGCGGAATCGCAGTCAGTTCATTTCTTGGCGCAATTACAACTGCGACGATCATATTGACCGACGATTTGAATGTTCAGCGTCAGATTATTTTCTGGATTGCAGGCGGATTCGATACCGCGCGATGGGAGTCGGTTCAGATTGTGGCTCCTATCATCGTCGTGGGCGCGCTGATAACCATTTTTGCGGCTCGTGACCTGAACTTGCTCTTGATTGGTGAGGATGAGGCGCGGGCGTTGGGTGTGCGAGTGACTTTGGTTCGTAACACGCTTTTGATTTCAGCTTCTTTGATTACGGGTGCTGCCGTAGCGTATTCAGGAATTATTGCCTTCGTAGGCTTAGTGGTTCCGCACGTCGTGCGGTTGATCGTTGGTGCGGATCATCGGGTTCTTCTCCCGTTGAGTGCGCTTGGGGGTGGATTGTTTTTACTGGTCGCGGATACTGCGGCTCGGATTGTGCTTTCGCCTGCTGAACTGAGGGTAGGAGTGCTGACGGCGTTGATTGGGGCACCGTTTTTTATTTACTTGCTCGTGCATTCGCGGGCGAGGTTGATTTAGTGATGCGTGTGACTTTTTCTGAGAGATCGTGTGGCGTTGGCTAGGTTGAGTAGTTGCGACTTTTGTGTGTTGAAGAGCGGGGATTTGCTTCCACTACGTTCTTCTTCGAAATGACGAGCGAATGATTCGGTGTGAAATTTTTTGAAAGGGATGAGATGAATCGGATAGTTAATGTTGGGCTGGGTGCGCGGTTTGTGGTTGTGGTGATGGTCACTTTGACGGCAGCGTTTGTTGTGGCGTGTGGCGGGAGCGAGTCTGAAGCGACTAGCGTGGCGGTGCAGCCGACTGCGACTGTTCAGGCGGAGGTTCAAGCTGAGTCTGCAGTGACAGAGGTTTCTGTTAGTTCAGTGCCGGTTGATGTAACACCGACAACCACGGCATCTGTTTCAGCTACACAGATGCCCGTTGCAACAGTTCGAGTTACTCCATTCGCAGTTCCGGAGGTTGTCGAAGTCGCTCATGCATTCGACAAATCTCGATTTGCTGACATTCCGGGGATTATCGATGCGTCGAACTTTGGCTGGCCACGGAGCGTCGAGACCTCAGAGGGTGTCATAACGCTTGACGCGCCTCCGATGAAGATTCACTCACTTTCATTGGGGCACTCGGAAATTCTCGCGGCAATGGTCGATTTCGACCGATTGACTGCGGTTTACAGTTTTTTCGTGGATGAAGAGCAGTCGAACATCGCTGAACTTTCGGTGGATCATAAAATGATCGGTTTTGATCCAGAAGAAGTGGTCGTTCTTGAGCCTGATGTGATTATTGCTTCTCGGTTTACGAACGCCGATACCGTAGCTCTGATGAAGAGTGCTGGTATTCCGGTTGCGAGAACGAATCTTGAGAATTCGGCCCTTGGGAACGTTCCAAATATTTTGTTGATGGGCTACTTGATTGGCGCAGAGGCGGAGGCGATTAAGTTGGCTGATGAGATTCAGGCTCGCATGCAGTTCATTACTGATGTACTGGCTTCTGATGTTCATCCTCGGGTGCTTTCGGTTTCGAAGTGGACATCAGCTTTCGCAGCGGGATCGGGAACGACCGAGGGTGGAATTATCGAGCAGGCTGGTGGAATCAATGCCGCCGCCGATTCGGGAATTGAGGGTCATCAGCAGGTGAGCATTGAGTCGATAGCCGCGATTAATCCTGACGTGATTATCGTTCCGCAGCCGTTGGACGGTGCGAATACCTTCATCGAAGAGCTGACATCGAATCCAGCGTTGGCTGAAGTTCCTGCAGTGAAAAACGGCGAGGTGTACTACGTGGTGCCGAAATACCACACGACGCTTTCGCATTGGAATGTACGAGGGATTGAGCGACTTGCCACGTTGTTGTTCCCTTCGGCATTTTCTGGAGTTACGTTCGAGGGTTTCTTGAACTGGGGTGAGTAGGTTTGGGACTGTGATTTGAGAAATTCAGTTTCTATAGAGAGCGAGTTGCTGGCTGCTAATGGCATGCTGGAGGATTCGGCTGTGCTTCGGGTTGAGGGGCTTTCAACGAAGTTAGACGGGAAGTCGATTGTCGATTCAGTCTCGTTTTCGGTGAATCGGGGTGAGGTTGTTGGTGTGGTTGGGGCGAATGGCAGTGGTAAGACGACTTTGATGCGAACGGTAGCGGGTCTGTTGACGGCGAATTCGGGCGAGATTGTTATCGATGGAACTTCGTTCGGTCATGCGAGTGGCGGAGCGTCTCGACAGGAACGATCACGTAAAGTGGCGTACATGCCGCAGTTGGCGGTGAGTCACCCTTTTACCGCGTTCGAATCGGTGTTGATGGGTCGTTATCCGCACTTAGGTAGATTCGAGCTTGAGGGCTCGGGAGATCGTGATCTGGCGTGGCAGGCGATGGAGCGGACGTCGACTGTCGAGTTCGCTAATCGAAAGCTGGACACGTTATCGGGTGGAGAGCGTCAGCGGGTGGTTCTGGCGAGGGTGTTGGTTCAACAGGCAGATGTGTTGTTAATGGATGAGCCGACGGCTTCACTGGACTTAAGGCATCAGATTCTGACGATGGATTTGGTGCGAGAAGAGGTGAGGGACAGGAATGCTGCTGTGGTTGTGATCTTGCACGATCTATCGCTGGCGGCTCGATTTTGTGATCGGCTAGTGGTGCTGGATGGGGGCAAAAAGCTAGCCGAGGGTACGCCGTGGGAGGTTTTGACTCCGAGCAATTTGCGCGCTGCATTTGGTGTGGAGGGTTTGGTCGAACCTGATCCGGTGACCGGCAAGCCGCACGTGTTGTTGCTAGGGAGCGATAATTCGTCTAAAGAGGATCTAGTGGGGACGGGTCGGACAGTGCATTTGATTTGCGGAGCCGGAAGTGGTCGTGAGCTGATGCACCAACTTCGGGTCGCCGGGTACGACGTGACGGTTGGGGTTTTGGGCATTGGCGATTCAGATCGTGAGGCGGCTGAGCGGCTGGGGCTGAACTATGTTGCAGCGCCGCCGTTCGCGAGTATTACGGACGAGCAGCACGAGGCTCATTTGGAGTTGGTGAAAGCGGCGGATCACGTTGTGTTGTGCGCGATGGCGGTCGGGTTGAATAACGTTCGAAATGTGGTGGCTGCCACTGCTGCTTCGAACTTGATCATGATCGAGCCCCTGGAGCGGGTCGGCGATCTTGAGCTTGATGTTGCGACTGGGGTTCCTGATTTCACTGACGGTATTGCCGACGAGCTTCGTCGAGGGATGATCGAGAAATTCGGTGAGATTCCGGAATCGACGTTGCTGTTTGAATTGGCGCGCTCGCGAGGCGAGGATTTATGAGACATCGGGTGGTCGTTGGTTGAGTTGGGGTGTTGAGGCTTGTGTTTGATCGTGAGCGA
The DNA here is from genome assembly GCA_013204545.1 of Chloroflexota bacterium. Lineage (GTDB taxonomy): Bacteria > Chloroflexota > Dehalococcoidia > Lucifugimonadales > Lucifugimonadaceae > Lucifugimonas. Next base: position 8,154 of record JABMNN010000001.1, read on the forward strand.
TACTCTGGCTCCCGCCTACGCTCGGTGAGCGAACTTTGCTATTCTGACCGTCGATTGGATTATCTTGAGACAGAGGGATACGTTGAAGGTTTTATTTGTTGGCGGTACGGGGAAGATAAGTTCGGCAGTTACGGCTTTAGCGGTCGAGAAGGGCTTTGAACTTTATTTGCTGAATCGTGGGGTTACGGATCGTCCGGTGCCGGCGGGTGCGAAGGTGATCAAGGGCGATATGAACGACCCTGCATCGGTTAAAGCTGCGTTGGGCGATTTGAAGTTCGACGCTGTCGTGAACTGGATCGCTTTTACGGAAGAGCACATCGAGAGAGATATCGAGCTGTTCCGGGACCGCACAAATCAGTACATTTTCATTAGCTCGGCCTCGGCTTATCAGTCGCCACCAGTGAACTTGCCGGTTACTGAGTCGACTCCACTGGATAATCCTTACTGGCAGTATTCACGAGACAAGGCCGCTTGTGAGGATCGATTGACGCGGGCGTACAAGGAAGAGAAGTTCCCGTTTACGGTGGTTCGCCCTTCACACACGTATGACAAGACGATGTTGCCGTTTCAGGGTGGCTGGACGGTGGTTGACCGGATGCGAAAAGGCAAGAAAATTCTCGTTCACGGCGATGGATCTTCACTCTGGGTATTCACACACCACACCGATTTTGCGAAGGGCTTTGTGGGTCTACTCGGCAACAATCGAGCGATTGGTGAGGCGTTCCACATCACTTCAGACGAGCTTTTGACGTGGAACCAGTTGCATGAGATTGCGGGTCGTGCTGCCGGTGCGCCGCCGCTGAATATTGTTCATGTACCTTCGGATTTGATCAATGCATTTGATCCGGCTTGGGGTGCGGGTTTACTCGGCGACAAGGCTGCGAGCATGGTTTTCGACAATACGAAGATTAAGCGGTTATCTCCGGAGTTCATGTGCACGGTTCCTTATGCGCAGGGTGCGCAGGAGATGGTGGAGTGGTACGACGCTGATCCATCTAGGCGGGTTGTTGATGAAGAGTTCAACGCTTTGACGGATCGGATTATTGCGGCGTATGAACGGGTGTGGCCAAAGAGCTAAACGATGCTTGGTAAGGCGAGGTTTGCTGCCTAGCTTCCGACATTGTGGGTGTCGAGAGTGATCCAATAGTTATCGCCGGATGATTTGGCGATATTTAGTGGTTGATCGTCCATTGCTACGTCGTTCCTCCTCACAATGACAAATCAGTCGGAGTCGTTCAATCAATTAGCGATTTGATGAAATCCATGTCGATGGCTGTGCGGACGGTATGAGCCAGACGGTCGTACTCAGCTTCCATTGAAAATTCCTCGATAGTTGGTTTGGGTAGGTTGTGGGTTTCGGCAGTGGTGTTCAGGAGTCGCCGGAGTATTTCAGGCGAGTCGAAGATACCGTGGACGTAGGAGCCGATGATTGGGAGGTCGGGTGCGGCTGTGCCGTCGGGCCATGTGATGGTTGAGGTTTGGTCGTTGGTGGCTGGGTCGGCGTTTCCACTCAACCTAGCCTTCTCCCTTAGGGAGAAGGAATCAGGGGATAGATCGGCGGATAGTTGGGCGAGGTAGGCTGGCGCACCGATTGTTATGCCAGTGTGGATTTCGTAGCCGGTTCCGGTGGCGTGTGGTCCTTTTAGCGGACCGCGTTCGTGGGCTGGGATTTCGATGTTGACTCGGCGTGTGGTTTTCTTGGTATCGAAGACCGTTTTGATTGGGAGTAGTCCGATGCCTTGTTCAGACTGGGGAGTGGCTGATTCTGTGGCATCGGGATCGTCGAGGTGCCGACCGAGTATTTGGTAGCCACCGCAGATTCCTACGATTGTGACGTTGCGGTTTGCGGCTTCGATTATTGCGGAGTCGAGTCCTCGGGATTTCATCCATCGGAGATCGGCGATGGTGCTTTTCGAACCGGGGATGATGATTATGTGGGCGGGTATAAGTTCATGCGGATTGGTGACGATTCGGACTCGGCAGCCAGCCCGACGGAACGGGTCGAGGTCATCGTGATTTGAGACTCTTGGTAGCCCTATTACTGAGACCTGAAGTGCTGCCGAACCGCTCGGAGGATCGTAGTCGCCGAAGGTTACGCCATCTTCATCTTTTACTTGGAGATCGTAGATAAAGGGGATGACTCCTGCGACCGGAACGCCGGTGCGTTCAGCGATCATTTCGGGGAGTGGGTGGAGGAGGGTGATATCGCCTCGGAAACGGTTGATGAGCGTGGCTTTTACGAGTGATCGTTCTTCGCGTGTGAGCAACTCCATCGTGCCTAGTAGCGAGGCGAAGACACCTCCTCTGTCGATGTCTCCGATAAGGATTACAGATGCATTGGCGTAGGCAGCCATTCGCATGTTCACGATATCGCGATCACGGAGATTTACTTCGGCAGGTGAGCCTGCACCCTCGAGTACGATCACGTCATATTCAGAGGCTAGTCGATCATAGGCTTCGGTCACTGCCGTCCAGACTTCAGATTGATCGCCCCAGTATTTTCGTGCTTCGAAGCTGCCAACTGATTTGCCGTTGATAACGACTTGCGAACGGCTGTCGGCTTCGGGTTTAAGCAGGACGGGGTTCATGTCGGTATGCGGCTCGACTCCGGCTGCTTGGGCTTGAACTACTTGGGCACGCCCCATCTCTCCTCCGTCGGCGGTGACATAGGAGTTATTGGACATGTTTTGGGCTTTGAACGGAGCTACCTTGATGCCATCTTGAGCAAGGATTCGGCAGAGTGCAGCCGTCATGACGCTCTTGCCAACAGAAGAGCTGGTGCCTTGGATCATGAGTGCCTTGGCACGTTTACTTTTCTGATGGGATGACACGAGAGTTCGCTGTTTAGTAGTTGTTAATTTAGGTGGGCTGTGTGATTCAGGGCCACTAGACGATTTGGGGATTTTACGTTGGGATTAATTTCTACGACGCTAACAGAGCAGTTATCTATTACGAGAGTGTCCATGGCTTCGTCGGGTAGGTTGAGGAGGGCAACTAAAAGGCCTTTCATTGCCCCGCCATGCCCGACCAGTACGACATCTCCTTCTTGCTCTTCGATTTGAGATTCATCGATCCAGTAGTGACCACGAACGGGGAGATTGGATCGCATTTCGCCGCCAGGTGGATCCATTTGATCGACATGACCGTTTAGTAGATGGGAGAAGTTTTGCTCGATTTCAGAGGTCAGTAGACCTTCCCACTCGCCGTAGTCGATCTCTAGGAGGTGATCGGAGGTCGAGACCGGCATATCGAATAGCGCGGCGGTGGCAGAGCAGCGCTGGAGGGGTGACGACCAGACTTTGCGAATGTCGTAGGAAGATTTCACATATTGGGCAGCAAGCTTGGCTTGATCTGCGCCTGTTTCGTTAAGCGGTTGATCGTTTCGGCCTTGCTTACGGCGTTCGACGTTCCAGTTAGTCTCGCCGTGTCGAATCAAGATCAGTCGGGTCATTCACGTTCCATTGTTTTCACCTGTCGTTAAACGAATACCAAGGCTACACGGAACTATCACTCTTGCGAGGTATTTATTTTTATTGGGATTCAGACATAATTGTATCCGTAATTTGCAGAATTCGCCTGTAACAGTTGTGCCCGAATCGGGTTGATCGAGAATCGTTGATGGATAACGGACCGATTATTTCAGCTTCTAACGTGATGAAAACTTACCGTTCTCGCGATGTAGTGGTAAACGCTTTGAACAATGTTTCGTTTGAGGTTCAACCGGGTGAGATGGTTGCGGTGATGGGCCCGAGCGGCTCAGGCAAGACGACTTTGTTGAACTGTATGTCAGGGCTGGATTCGATTGATGCGGGCGACGTGAGTATTGCGGGGCAGCTGCTGCGGACGATGTCGGATGACGCTTTGAGCGATTATCGAGCCACGTCGATGGGATTCGTTTTTCAGGCGTACAACTTGTTGCCAGTGTTGAGCGCACAGGAGAATGTTGAGCTTCCGCTGGTTCTTGCTGGGGCATCTCAAAAAATAGCCCGAGAGCGAGCGAGTGAGAAGCTTGAATTGGTGGGACTAGGGGATCGAACGGATCATCTTCCCGCTGAGCTTTCGGGTGGACAGCAGCAGCGTGTGGCGATTGCTCGTGCGCTTGCGAACGATCCGGCGATTGTGTGGGCTGATGAGCCGACTGGAAACCTCGATTCAACAAACGCTTCCGAGATTATGGAATTGCTTGTTCGGTTGAATAACGAACAGGGGCAGACGTTTGTGCTTGTGACTCACTCAGAGGATGTGGGTGCTGTGACTGATCGAATCGTGAGAATGAGCGATGGCGTAGTCATTTCCACAAGTGATGCCACACATGGCTCATCTTCAGCTTCGAACGTCAGTTCTGGCGCGTCAACAAATATCTAAGGAGCTGGTGAATTGGAAAAGCTCTTTGGGATAGAGATGAACGTTCTCGCTGGGATTCTTTCCGGCGGAACGATTGTTGTTCTTCTAATCGTTCTATTGCTTGCATTGCGTAATCGAGTGCTGCTGAAGCTTGCATTACGGAATATTCCGCGTCGTAAAGCTCAGACCGTATTGATAGTCGTCGGGTTGATGCTGAGCACGACGATCATTATGTCGGCTCTGGCGATTGGTGATTCGGTCTCGAGTTCGATTCGGACGACCGTGCTGGATGCGGTTGGTGAAACAGATGTGAGGTTGGAGTCACCGATCACCGCACGATTTGGTGATGATTATCTTGATGCCTCATTTATAGATCGTGTTCGAGATGGGCTGGCGGGCGATGCTCGAGTTGATGGCGTTATGCCGCTAATTCGTGAGAAATTGCCCGTGCTGAACGAGGCGACCGATAAGACGGTTTCCGGGACGTTCGTTGTTGGTATCGACGTTGGTTCTCTTGAAGGATTCGGGAACCTGAAGAATCAGGACGGCGATGTAGCCGATCTGGGGGCAGTTGGTGCTGGCAAAGTGGTAATCAACAAATCGCTTGCTGAGGATCTTGGCGCTGGGATTGGCGATGAAATAACGTTGGTTGCTCCTTCAGGACGAACTCGATACTCGGTAATTGAGATCGTTGAGAACAAGGGGCTTGCAGGAGGTGATGGCGAGACTCGTTCTTCTGCTGTGTTTTCAATTGAGGCGTTGCAGGGTGTGCTTGATCGCGAAGGGCAGTACAACTCTATTGAGGTGTCGGTTGTTGGTGGTCTTCGGGTAGATGTGGAGGATAGCGAGGATCTGGCAGATGATCTCCAGATTGCGTTTATCAATGACGAGGCAGCAGAGACGTTGTTCAAGGCGTTCAAGTCGCCAGTGGTTATCGATGCGCTTCAGGCGAAGATCGATGACGGTAGTGCTACTGGTCGTGGACCGTTCTCAAGTAATTCGCTCGATGAATTGGTTGCCGAACTTGAAAACAATTCGATGACGGACGAGTTCAAGATAGCGGCAACTGATACAGCGACATTGGCGATTGTCGGCGGGGTGATTGAGGAGATTGGTGACCCTCAACTGGCGCAGTCGTTACTAGTACCGATGTCACATTTGGTTGAGTTGCATGTTGTTGCGATCAAGAATCGTGGTCTCGATATTGCCGAATTGATAGGTTCGCAGATCACGTTGATTTTCAGTATTTTCGGATCGTTCTCAATCATCGTTGGTCTGCTGTTGATCTTCCTCGTGTTCGTGATGTTAGCGGCATCACGGACTACGGAAATGGGCATTATCCGGGCGGTAGGCACGAAGCGTCGGCATCTGGTGCAGATGTTCACCTACGAGGGAATTGTCTATTCGGTTGGTGCGGCCGCGCTAGGTACGGTTTTGGGCATTATCGCTTCGATTGTGCTGGTGCAGATCATGATCAGCGCTATCGGCTCTGACGACAACTTTACGTTCACTTATTCAGTGACTTTGCAGTCTGTTATTGTGGCATTTTCTGCCGGACTGTTTATCACGGCGATTACTGTCGCTATTTCGGCGTACCGGGTAAGTAAGCTGAACATCGTGGTCGCAATACGTGGCCTCGGGCAAGAGTTTGTGAAAGACGAAACGCCTAGTGCCGGTAAGCGTGTGAAGACTGCTTTGCGCTGGCTGGGTGGTCCATTGACGTATACGGTGGACACTTGGAAGCGACGAAAGACCGGAGAGGGATGGGTGGTACGAGTCGTACTGAACATTCTTTGGTTACTGGTAATTGTTCAGAATCTTGCAGCAATAGCGGCTCCTGACTTGGAAGATTCTGTAGTGGCTAAGGCGGTGACTGCGGCGATTGTTTACTGGTTGATGATTTTCATCTGGAAGATGTTTAAGTTGGTTCAGCCGTGGTTGGCTTCCGGCTGGCCGCTGTTACCGATCGGATTATTTTCGGCGTTGATTGGATTCCATCCCGACAAAGGAATTGCGGGACTTGCCAATGACAACGCGGCGTTGTTTATGGGTGGCACAACGCTCATGATCATTGGCATTGGGTTGATTATGCGCGGACTTCTAGAACGTCGTGGTTATCGGGAAGAGTTCCAGAAGCGCGTTTCGATGACATTCATCGGTGTTGCTATGTTGATTTTCTGGGGACTTCCTTTTGATGCCTTGGAGGGGCTGACGGGCACTCTAAGCGGTGGCGTTGAGATGTTCTTGCTGTCGGGTGTTTCGTTGGTTGCAGCCGCCGTTTGGGTGGTGATGCACAACGCGGAAGTTATCGTCTGGTTCGTTTCGAAAATGACTGGTCGATTCGGTAGTTTGCGTCCTGTGGTGAAGATGGCTATTGCTTATCCGATGGCGGCGCGGTTCCGGACGGGGCTGACGTTGGCGATGTTCTCGCTGGTCATTTTCACTCTGATGATCTTTGCGATTCTGAGCAATTTGGGGAGTGCGATTGAGGATGATCCTGATCTTGTTTCGGGTGGATTCGATATTCGAGCCGAGATCGATCCTGAATTGCCGATCGATGATGTGTACGCGGTGATTACTGCCAGCGATGGGAAGCTATTGGCTTCGGATTTCAAAGTGATAACTTCGCAGGCTCAGTTGTTTGTTGAGGCGCGTCAGGATGGTGCAGACGATCTTGCGTTCAAGGGCGCACGAATTCGTGCATCAGACGACGCTTGGCTGACAAGCAACACGTTCAGGTTGTCACACTGGGATCCTGCTTATGGATCAACCACTGATGAGATTTGGGCTGCGATCGTGGCTGATGCGTCGTTGGCGGTTGTAAATGGTGCGCTGATCGAAACTGGTGGATTCGGCGGTTGGGAGCCGGGTCAAGGGCCGACGTTGGCAATTATTGGTATCAAGGCGAACGAGCCGGGCGAGATTATCGGGGTGGATATTACGATTCGACCGCCGATTGGTCAGGGTGCGGGTGTCTCAGTGAATCGTAAGGTTATCGGTGTTCTTGATCAGTTCGCCGATGCATTTGAATTCGGGTCGGGTGATATCTACATGAATCCGGCGGTTCTTGAGGAGCTTTCTACGAAGCCGGTTCCGTTTGTAGATTACAAGTTCAGACTGACCGATTCTTCTCGTACCGAAGAGGTAACGCGTCTTCTTGAGACTGTGTTTATCGAGCACGGTATGACAGCCAGTGCAACTGTTGAAGACATTAAGGACAATCAGGCACAGAGTAATGCGTTCAACCAGTTATTCCAGGGCTTTATGGGTCTGGGTTTGATGGTGGGGGTTGCTGCTCTTGGTGTCGTTTCGTTCAGGGCCGTTGTAGAGCGTAGGCAGACGATTGGGATGATGCGCGCACTTGGTTATAAGGGTCGAATGATTCAGATTCAATTCTTGATGGAGTCGGGAATCGTGGCGGTGCTTGGTTCGGCCATCGGAGTTGGTTTGGGTACGTTGATCGGTTGGAATATTTTTCTTGCGATTAGTGCTGAGACCGATGGTTTGAAGTTCTCGATTCCGTGGTTGAACGTGATGATTATCGTTTTAGTGGCAGTTGTGTTCTCATTGCTGAACACGATTTTGCCGGCAAGGCAGGCTTCGAAGATTAGTCCGACGGATGCGTTGCGATACGAGTAGGAGGGTGAACAGCTCCGGGTGCACTGGCGTGACTTGGTACGCATCGCAACCAACTTAAAACATATCCCGTTCCCGAACAAAAAGAGGATCGATTATTTCTGCATCAGCCCAGAGAATGATGGCGGGGGGTGAATTTTCGGCTTTCGGCGATTTTTCGGGCGGCGGTCAGTTGTTCCTGTGTGTCTATATCGTGCAGGCTGATACGTCGAGGGTCGGATCGTTCGATATCTTCCTCTGTGAAAATCGTTACAGGTGGATAATCCGAGGCTATGGCCTTTTCGATGACACGGCGAGGGGATGTTTCGCCTTCTGCCATGGCATGTGCGAAATACGGCACCCAGTGTTCGCGTGGGTATATGGCGTGGAGTGGCTGGAGTGTGCCGTCGGTGCGTGGGATCACTGCTGAAGGGCTGTCGATTCCGTCGGTGGTAGCTACAGCTGCCATTGCTGTGACGAGATTTCTCGAAACGAACGGATGATCACCGGCGACTACGAAACTGAGCGGAGTGGTTGAGGCAGTGAGCCCAGCGTGCATTCCAGCCAGTGGTCCTTCGTATGGGTTCGTGTCTGATATTACGTGCATATTCAGTGCAATACCAAGATCGGGTACGTCATCTTCTTGGTCGGGTCTCACCACCAAAACAAGCTCGGAACAGATCATCTTCAGAGTATCGGCTACTCGAGCCAGAACGAGTTTGCCACCGATGTGTATGAGGAGCTTGGATTGTGTTACGGCCAGTCGCCGAGAGCGTCCTCCACCGAGGACTATTCCGGTTAATGGGAGCTTGGATGGCTGGGTCACTGTTCGGGCTACTCTGCGGGTTGTGTCGGTGCTCCGAAGAGGTCGGCTGTTGGGTAGAAGCGTGACCATGCGTACCAAAATCCGGTCATTCCAGGGAGCATTTCGAGCTGACTGCCTTTGAGTTCACCATCGATACATTCACCACTGATGGCGCGCCATGTTGAGCCTGTTCGAGTGTCTTCTATGAGCCAAGGTTCGTAGTCGGGTAGCTCGCCTTCGCCGGATGCTGTTGCCTCGGCGGATCGACGTTGTGGGTTTTTAGATTTGCCTTTGAAATTGAGCGTGATTCCATTCACTGTTCTTGAGAATGCAACGGCGGTTGCCGAGGAGCGTTCGTGAAGAACTATGATCGGCTGTTTACCTAGATCTTCTTCAAGCAATGGTTGATCGATCAAAGCGGTGTATGAGTACGCCTTGGCGTTGCCGTTGATGTCGAGACCGAGAACAACGTCCTTCCCGTGGAGTCGTTTGTCTGTGGGATTGAGGCTATGAACTCCGTTGCGCTCATTGGCGTAGTAGCGTTCGAAGATGTCAGATTCAGGCCCACCTTCGGTAGACATAACTTCGGTATCAGGATGCGCTTCTTTCCACGCTGCCCAAGTGGTTGTGAGAGTGGGGATTTGTTTAAGTGTCCAACCGGCGAGATCGCCTGCGACGGCTTGTCCAATGAACTGAACGATAATGCTGCCAGATTCATCGGGCATAGTTGGAGAGTTGAACAGGGTGTGAGTGTGCCGGTTCAAGTTCAGGACTCGGTTGTCGATTTTTGCCATGAACGCTCGAGCAGAGTAGGTGACTGGCGACCATGTCACTACGATCGGCGTCTCTCCGTACTCTTCGTTCGATACTTCTCGTACGCCGAGCGCGGCAAGTGGGTAGGCTGCGGCTTCTCCGTTGAGGTAGACGCCGATTACGCGATCATCGGGTAGTAGTTCGTCATCAGCTTCTTCACGGTCGATGAATTCGGCTGGTTCGCTGGGGCCATGGCGTCGCTTACCAGAATTTTTTCGAATTTTTTCGTAGGTGGTGATTTCTTGGTTAGGCAGCACGATTGGTAGCCGGATGGCGAAAAATCCCCAGCGCGCGAGAAAGTAGGTGACGAAGCCACCGATGTAGATGCCGAAGAGAACGTCTATTTGCTTGATGCTGCCATCAACGGCAAAAAATACGATTTGTATGGCGACGAACGCAACGAGGAAGACTGACAGGGCGCGCAGTCGAGGATTAAGCGTGTTCCAGTAGATTTTCATGTGATCTTGATCGGTATTCGAATTTGGGTGGGAATTTGTATCTCTGATGTTAACGGTAGTGTGAGAGATTCGCGGGGTTAACCGATAGTGGTTTATGCATTCGTCAACATAACTGCATTCCCCTTAGACCCATACTCATTTTGATCGGGAGTGGAGTTGTTTAGGGGAGAAGGAATTAGGAGATTGATGGACCGTAACTTGGCAAGCAGTGCGGTTATACTGCGCCAGCGTCTCTCGTTGACCTAGTTTTTTTTGGTAGGCCATGTGGGCGCACCTAATTTATTGGCGAGTTGAGCTGATATTAGACCATATCGTGGTTTCACGATTGGGAGTTCCACCATTGGTTGATGTTGCTGTCAGGGTTCCTGATGACGTTCTGAAGAAGTATGAAAATGTTTCAAATGCCACTGTTCTGGGCGCATTGGCGAAGCGTGGGTATTTGAAGGTTTTCATGAACGGGGTTCATAGCCTTGCGCCGGGTCGTCGTCTAGTGGGGCGGGCTGTGACGTTGCGATATTTGCCTTCAAGGCCTGATTTGCAAGAGCACGTGACTCGCGGTGGTCATGGTGAAGGATTCAATGAGACGCCGCGATGGGATGCGCTTGAAGCTTTGACTCCGGGTGATTGCTTGGTTGCGGATTGCATGGGCGAGAGCATGACTTCGACGGGTGGCGATGTTGTGTTTTCACGGATTCTTTCGCAGAAGGCAGCGGGTTTGGTTACTGATGGTGGGGTTCGAGACGGTCACAAGGTCGCCGAGTATGGGTATCCGGTTTATGGCGGTGGAAGCACTCCGACGATTGGAGAACCGAACGTATTACCGTATGAGGTGAATGAGCCGATTCAGTGTGGTGGCGTGTTGGTTTGGCCGGGCGATGTGATTCTTGGCGATGAGGATGGCGTGGTTGTGTTGCCTTCTCAGTTGGCTGAGGAGATTTACGATGAGTGTGTGCATCATGACGAGGTAGAAGCGGCGATACTGTGGCACACGCAGCGAGAAGGGATTTCACCGAAGTTCTTTTATCCGTTTAATTCGGAGACTGAGAAGATCTACGTTGAGTGGAAGAAAAGTCATTAGTGGTAGGCGTTGGGCTCTGGGCATCATCCAGTGATTTTGGGCTGTGATCGCATCGTCTTGACTCAGTGCGGGCATTCGCACTTGATCATTGATGTTTGCCGGTTCGAATTCCTTCCCTCTAGGGAATAAAGGATTGATTTGAGTCGAACAAAATTCACTGTACCGTTTCAGTTCTCTCGACTTAGATGACTCTGCCCTGGACACGCTGGGATCTTTGGAAAGAGATCGAGGTATGACTATGATGAAGACGGCTTATTTTTACGGTGGTAAGGACATTCGGATTGTTGAGGAAGTGATTCCTGTGGCGGGTCCGGGTGAGGTGTTGTTTAAGGTGATGTCGGCTGGTGTGTGTGGCAGCGATTTGCACAATTACCGAGGTTATAGGGTTCGTGAAGACGTTCCGTGGCAGCAGGGTCATGAGCTTTCGGGCGTGATCGCCGGTTTGGGAGAGGGCGTGAAGGGCCTGAAAATCGGAGAGCGAGTTGGGGTTGAGGCTGAGCATTTGCTTGGGTGCGGTGAGTGTCGATTGTGTCGGGATGACCAGTATCACTTGTGCGCTGATCGAGGGATGCGGCATGGAGTTCGTCAAGCGAGTCACGGTTTTTCACAGTATGACGTTTGTGTTGCAGAGAACGTGACGGTTCTTCCTGACGATGTTTCTTTTGACGCTGCGGCGTTGGTTGATTGCTATGCGTGTGGTGTGCATGCGATGAATCGAGTGCCGGATCTTGCGGGGCAGAGCGTTGCGATTATCGGGGCTGGTGCAATCGCTCTTACATTGGGTCAAGTTTTGAAGGCCAACGGTGCTTCGCAAGTTATTTTGATCGGAACTCGGGAGCAGTCTGTTGAGTTGGCAATTGCTGCCGGATCGGCGGATATTGGTGGTGTTTCGGCGGACGTGGACGTTGTAGAGGCTGTTTTGGCAGGTACCGGAGGCGAGGGCGTAGCGGTTACATTTGAGACGGTCGGCGGTCAGAGTCAACTGATTCAACAGGCGGTTGAGATGACGCGTCGCGGAGGGACTATTTCGGTCCTGGGGTTGTTTACGAAGCCACAGACAGTTGATCCGGCAATGGCGATGGAGCGCGAGATTGCGATTCAGTGGTCGAATAGTTTTTCGAGTTGGAACGGTGAGCGGGAGTTTGCGACTGCTCTTGAGTTATTGAAGGCAGGGCAGTTGAATCCGGAGCCGATCGTTACGCATCATTACGGTTTGGAAGATATTGAAGAGGCGTTCGCTGTGGCAGATGATAAGCGGTCGTCGGGTGCAGTGAGGGTGATGGTTGTGCCTCATGGTTAGTATGTTGTGGGGATTACGACGGTATTCGAAATACTTCGTACTAGTTCGATACCCTGAAACTATTTCAGGATGACGGTGGAATGATTTTAGAAGGATTTGAGTAAAATTGATTATTCGTAGGAGTGAGCAGGAACCGACGGATCGGTATCCGGGGTGTCCTCGATTTGCGATTGCGGGCGCCGATTTTGGGCATTCGAGTTTGCACGTTGGTGATCTTTCATATCTGCCGGGGTTCGGTGTGCCGCATCACTACCACACCGGCGGGGCTGAAGAGACTCAGATCATGCTCGAAGGCGAGCTTGAGTGTTGGGTCGATGGCAAGCGAGTGATTGTGTATCCGGGCGATACGGTTACGGCTCCTCCGGGTACAGGCCACGCATTTCATAATCTGACCCAGACTGTAGGTCGAATGATCACAGCGTTTCCGCTTACTCCGCCTGAAACAATTCACATTGATGATCCAGAATTGGAGGATGCTATTTCTCATCCTGCAATCGTTCGGTCTGATAGTCGCAGGAAGCCTTATGGGGATGGCGTCGACGGCGTCGAGAAGGTCGAGCTTTCGGGTGATTTCTCGGGTGCAAAATCTACCTATTCGTACTTCGTTGACATTCAGCCAACCGCTTCGATGCCCGTAGAAACATTTGAAGCCGAGACAGCGATATTCGTCGTAACAGGGTCCGTCTTTTCTATAGTCGGTGATGAGTTTGAACTTAATACTGACGATGGTGCGGTTGTTGCGCCGAACGAATCGTATGGATTCGCCAATCGAGGTAGTGAAGTTGCTCGGTTGTGCGTAGTTCATCCGTTCTTGAACAGTTAGATATGATGTTGGTTACGACACAGTTTTGGCAATCCTTGTAAACTATCGCATCTTGAATTCAATCGTTGCTGGGCTGGTTTGTATTAGCCCTCCTGAAAGTAGTTGATATGACAATCCTCCGACGTGCTGATCAAGAAGAGTCCTCTCCGATGGAGGGCGGAAAGCTGCTGACTATGGCTGGTAGCTCGACGGGTGCTGCGATGGCGACTGTCGGCGATTTGACCGTTCAGCCAGGTGTGATCTCTGGATATCACCTTCATCCGAACACGGAAGAGGCGATTTTCGTCGTCGACGGTGAAATGGAGTTTCGGGTTGGGCGTGCTCGATTTCGAGCCTCGTCGGGCGATTGTGTTTTAGCTCCTGCGGGGATTGGCCATGGCCTTGAGAATGTTGGTGATTCACCGGCGCGCTTGATCACGATTTATCCTACTGCAGAGCCTCAACGTGAGGCATTGCAGGATGTTGAGTACTCGGATGGCGATCCGCCTTCGACTGTTTTTGTTCGCAGCAACAACGAACCTTACGAGTTTATGGCTGGGGTTTCTCGCTACGATATGGTTGGTGATTTCTTGGGTTCGGTTTCGCTTTATATGAGCGAACTTACTTTTGCACCAGGATCGATTGCGCCGAATCACTATCATCCCGGTCATGAAGAGTCGATGTTCTGTCTCGAAGGCAGTTTGGTTGCGGTCTATGCGGATGAAAACAATGTTCCGCTGGCTGCTGGAGATTGCTTTACTTGCGAGATTGGGATTCGCCATGGTATTTACAATACGAGTAGTGAACCGGCGAAATTGCTGGCAATTCACCCCGTGTTGAATCCGCCGCCACGGATCGATGTGGAATAGGGCGCTGCGTTAGATTGTTTTGTTCCGCGCTTTATTGGGTGGATTCGTCGCGCTTTGTAATCCACTCTCGTTCTAACTGTGTTTGTCAGTTCTTCGAGTTCGTGTCGTCATTGAGACGAATTGAACTGCGCTCGTAGCGCAGCTGCGACAAGTTCGGCCTCTCCCGATTCAAGGGCAACAGGGCTGACGTACAACTCGTCACCGTAACTACCAACACCCACATGGATAGAAGGATCACCTGACGCCAACGCGTCTTGAATCTCCTTTGAGGAAGGTCCATCCCAGCTCTCGTCAAAATAAAAAACTGCTGCAGGACCCTGCCTATTAGGATCGCCATCTTCGATAACTGGACGCAGTCCTTCGATTCCCTTGCCTGTAGCGGTAATGGTCTCCGACCAACTCCGCCACGTCGCCCATTCAGCCTCATGATCCATTGAAACAAACCGCTTCAATGCCGTGAGCACAGCAGCGATCTCCTCTTTTGCCACCTTTGATCCTCTTCCAACCGAGGCGTGAGGTGACATGTTCAATCGAGCAGCTTCGATGAGATCAGCCCTACCGGCAAGAATGCCTGTGGACTGTGGACCACGAAGCCCTTTGCCACCAGAGAAAGTTACTAGATCAGCGCCATCCGCTATGTACCGTGTGAGATTGTCGGCGGGTGGAAGCATTGCGGCACCGTCGACGATCACCGGCACGTCGCGCTCATGGGCGATAGCCACGACCTCCCTCAAAGACAGGTCGCACTCCATCCACGGGCCGAACACGTACGCAACCGCTGCCGTGTTTTCATCGATAGCTGCAGCCAGTTGGTCGGCAAGAGAGCCTTCGCCCTTACCCCATTCCTTTAGCTTTGCCCCAGCGGTTCGATAGCAAATCTCAAATCCGAAACGATGATTTTCAAATATAAGGATTTCGTCTTTCATCCCGGTCGTGTCTGGCAACTGTAATATTCGCTCTGGGTCTGAACCCGCCATACAAGCCGCCGCTTGAACCAGAAGCCCTGCGGATGCTCCAGCCACGACGAGTCCAGCTTCAGCCCCGGTGTACTGTGCTATTACTTCACCAGCGCGCTTATTCAGCTCATGAAAGTCTATGAACGTATCCGCTGCCTCTACCATGGCCTGCTGAACTTCCTCAGGCATTCGGCTTCCGCCGAGTATCGTTACCCAACTTCTGCCGTTGATGACTCTTTTTAAGCCGAGTGAGTCGAACTGTGTAGAACCGGTGGAACTAGCTGAAGTCATTTGTAATTCTCCATAAGTATTAAGACGCAGTTTCTTCGAGCAAATTTGTGTGGATAGTCAATCCTGTGCAGATACAACAAACGCAAAGGTATCCGCGATTTCTTCGTTTGTCCGACGGAGTATCGAACTGTTCACATGTAATAAAGGAAGCGGCCACTCACTCTTTAGCCAAGGAATCACGATGCCGAAATTAAGCAGAGATTCGACGAATTGATCTGTATCGATTTCGGCATCCAAATGTAACTCAAAGACGTTGGAGCCATGCTCGAACGGGTGAATTTCGATTCCTGGTAGTTTGTTCACAACAGTGAAAAGTGCGTTTGCCTTGGCGAGTGATTCACGAAAACGATCAACAAACCCATCCATTCCATTCATAGAAAGCGCGGTAGCTAAGTACCCCGATGGCAAGCCACCACCGAACATGCGGCGGTCGTGGAACATGCCCCCGATAAACTCACGGGTTCCAGCGAGAATGGCGCCGAACGGTGATCCAAAATATTTCCATGTCGAAACGTAGACACTATCGAATAATTCAGCATATTCCTTGATGCCCACATCCGTTGAAGCCGACATCATGTACAGTCTGGCTCCGTCCAAATGAACAGGAATACCCGCCTTATTGCATAATAGAGTTATCGCCTGCATATCGTCCCACGGAACGATTTGGCCCGCTTGACGTCTTACCGGACTTTCGATCGAAATAGCCCCTACCGGGTTCAAAACCCTACCACTAACGGAGGAATGTAAAGCTTCCTGCAATTCACTAGCTGTGAAATATGGCTTGTCCTTCGCGAGAGGAATGGGGTTAAGTCCACTCAGTCGTACGAGTGCGTCGCCCTCATCTTGATAGATGTGGCTCTGCTCCTGCAAAACGACTCTCGCATTGGTTCCGCTGTGCCGCCTCAGAGCCAAATGGTTTGCCAATGTACCTGTCGGCATCCAAATGGCAGCTTCTTTACCTAGTTCATCCGCCATTCGACGTTCAAATACCTCGACACCGCCGCCCAAAGAGTAGGTGTCTGGGTGAAGATCACCTGCTGCAAGCATTGTTTGAAGTCGCTCAATAATCGACTCGGGCGATTGCGGTTCTCCGTCTCCCGAAAACACTATCGATTCCGGAGCACGCGTTAGTTCAGCACGACGTTTAGCCAAGTCTGGTTGAATGGTCGTATTGATCATTTGAGCCGTAAATCCCACTTGTGTACGATCATGTTGACCGTTGTCATGAAAACCTCAAAAAGGATGCCCGGTAGCTATTGAGTAGATATTTTTATGAGCAGTGACATATTAGTTGGATAGTTATCTTAAAATGGCGCTTTCATCACCATTTATCGCAACAATGTTGCCCATTTCACGCCGTTTTTGATCAGATAGTTGTGAATACGATCCAAATTAGGATAGTTATGGGTAATTTACTGATATTTCGTGGCGTGAATTTGGTCGTTTTTCCGCACACGAGAAATACCGAATCGCATTCTCAATTCAACAGAAATATTGCCTCGCAGATCTCAGTCATTTACTGGTGATTGCTAATTCCACTGACAGATACAAAAACGTACCCCAACTGCGATCTGATGCGTAAAGGTTCAGGCAGTGTCTATTTAACGACATGCATAATGGCATTCTTCACTCATTCAGGTGCGGAAGTTGCCGAAGCAAGACCCTAGTGATCGGCGATTCAGGAAATTCTATTTTTAGGTCACATTAGTTTTGTTGAGTCAGAAATCGGACTCTTTGTACATGGTAGGACAAAGACAGGACTTCGGCTTATGCACTGCGGGTCTTTCGTTCAAGTTGGTCGTTACGCAATCATCCACACCTTTAGCAAACTTTATTCACATGTTGCGGTTTACCCCCATATTGTGTGGCGGTGTATTCACATCCGTCGTTTGAGGTTCGATAGATATTCTGCTTGTGAAGGTTTGGAAGTTTCGTATTCCGACCTCATTGCTGGACCTACTGAGGGGGGATCTCTTTATTGGTTCAACCGGTCGAATATCTTGAAGAAATTCTTGGAACTATGAACACTAGACAGCGTGGTATAACAGGACTGGAAACGGCGATCATCTTGATTGCGTTTGTGGTTGTGGCCTCTGTTTTCGCGTTTACGGTTTTGAGCACCGGTGTGTTCTCGGCCGAGCGAGCGAAAGAGACGATTTTTGCGGGGTTAGAGCAGACAAAGAGTAGTTTGCGTCCTTCTGGCAGTGTGATTGCGTTCAAGGGATTCGTAGGCGCTACCGAGGCGATCTTTAAGGTCAGCATGATTGTTGAGGCTGTCAATGGTGCAACGCCGATCGACGTCACTCCGCCTTACACGGCTGACGGTGCAGGTACCGATCCGGATTTTTCGGGTACAACGAACAGGACGACTATCGCCTATATAGATGACAACCAGATTCTGCAGAACGTTCCGTGGTCGCTCAATTTTATGGGTAATGACAATGGCGATAATCTGCTTGATGACGGTGAGAAGGCTGAAATTGTTGTGTGGCTGCTGGATCGCACGACGGGTACTGCGATAACTGCAAACAGCTCTGTGAACTACATGTCGAGCGGTGGGTTAACTTCAGCGGGAACGCTTTTGACTCCCAACGACCAGTTCACACTTGAGGTTCAGCCTTCTTCTGGTGCGGTTTTGACTATTCGACGAACGCTTCCGGCTGCACTTGATACGGTATTGAACCTGCGGTAACGGTGAGTGACGGTTTCCGTGGAACAGGTCGGAAGTTAAGTTCAAGTGGAATGGTCACTGAAAATTACAAATTCGTGTGTACTTGATAAAGACTGTTAATTTGAAAAGGGAAGAGTTGAAACTCTTCCCTTTTTCTTTCAGAACTGAAGTCTTTTGTGTTCAGAGACATGCAGGTTTTAGACAGCCATTGAAGCGGAGCGTTTAAGGTTACGAAGAGCTTTTTTTACGCAGTCTCCGACCAGAACCTCAACTTTTCCAGCGTCGATAGGTTTCTCTAGAAAGTTGTTGATTCCAACGAAATTAGATTTTCTCTGTGTTTCTGGTGACAGTTTGTCAGACGTGATGATCCTGATTAGTTTTTTCTCTTTGAGGCCTCGTCGTAGACTCGAAAACATCTTGAATGTGTCCATGTCGGGTAGTGACCATTCGGTAACAATAATGTCTGGGTCATAGTCTTTGATTGCTGCGATTCCTTCTCCTGCAGATTCAACTTCAATGAAGTCTTGATTCAGTCTGGCGAGGATTGAGGCGATTTTGGAGCGACTTTCTTTATCGGGATCGATGATCACAGTGAATGTCTTGATTGCGTTGGGTGCGCTATCAGACACATGCAAGTTTTTGGGCTGTTCATCGGATGCAGGGCCTCCGAAAACGCTTGAACTTGTGATCGCCGGCTTGAGAGGCTCACGTTGCTTGAGTAAGTGAGATTGGACTCGAGCTGCGAGCTCTTCTATTCCTGTGGTTTTTAGGACAAAGTCGGTCGCGCCTTTGAGGATCGCTCCATTGACCAGTTCAACATCGTCGGCCGACGTAAACATGATGATCGGAATGTCAGATGTTTGTCTGATGACGGCACAAACGTCGCTACCGTTCATCAACGGCATGTGCATATCGAGGATAGCGAGGTCGGGTTTGAATTCGGGGAACATCGTGACCGCTTCGTATCCATCGCGTGCAGCTTGAACGGTGTAATCAAGTTCGAGAAGAGTTTCGGTGAGCGCGTCACGTAGATCGACGGCATCTTCAGCGATGAGAATTCTTGAAGGAGTTGTTTCTGAGTTCGGACTCAATCTTGTATTTCCGTCAATAGAATTATTAGGTGTGCATGCCGGGTTGAGGACATGTTGTCGAGGCGTTCAAATCACCCTAATAGTCTGTAGCCGGTATTTAACGTGCGGGGTGTAGTACTTACGTACGATTGAGTGATAATGCAGCAACTACGCTGCTTTTCCTGCATTTCGTTTTTTGTTCCGTATTGTCTGCCGCACGCTGTCGGCAATCATCATTTCGACCTTGGCAGGATTTAGGGGTTTGACAAGGAAGTTTGTGATGCCTAAAAAGTGAGCTTTGCGCTGTGCTTCGGGAGACAGCCGAGCCGACATCATTACCGTGAGAAGTTCTTTGCCTCTTCGGACTCTTTTGAGTTCAGACAACATACTGAAACCATCATTATCTGGCAGTGACCATTCGCTGATAATGATGTCGGGACTGTGATGCTTAAACGCTGTGATTGCTTCGGTGGCATTTGAGGCTTCCACTACACTTTGGTTCAGGCGTGTGAGCACAGATTTGATAATGGATCTGCTTTTTTCATCGGGGTCAATGATGAGCGTCGTGGTGGCCAGTCGTTTCCTTGGGGCCTCAGAAGCAGTTTTTATTTCACTTGGTGTCGTTTTGGTTGTTGCAAACTTCAATTTGTTGAGGTGGAAGGCAATTCGTTCGGTTAGTTCGATCATGCCGGTTGATTTCAATACGAAATCGGATGCGCCCTTCTTGATGGCATCTCGAACCTCGTCAGCATCATTGGACGAGGTGAATATTACTACTGGGATCTGAGAACTTTGTCTAATAACAGCGCAAGTATCTGGCCCGCTCAATTTTGGCATTCTCATATCTAGGACGATGAGATCGGGATTGAATTCATGGAAAAGAAGTGTTGCTTCGTGTCCGTCTCGTGCAGCCTTGACACGGTAGCCCTGTTCGAGCAGAACTAGGACGATTCCGTTACGCAGATCATCAGCGTCTTCAGCGACAAGAATTTTTGCTGCATGTGCTTTAGTTGTAGCTGAGCTTACTGGTTCGATCTCGGTTCCCCCCCAAATGATTGTTCAAGCTGTTTGCTGCTTATGTGATGATCTTGACATCTAGCTGCTTGTTGAATCTCCGAAGTTCGCTAAAGTCTGGAAAGGTCAAGATTCGGTGTCGTATTAGTTATTGTCATACGTCATCCGAATTGAGATGAGTTCCAACAGATGCAGAGAGGCGAGCCAATCGGTGCGTAGGTTATGAGTGTCGGCACGATGGGTACCCGCGCGATTAATAGTCGGGAAAGGCTGACACTCGATGCAGAGTGGAATTGTCAGATGAGGGTTTTGGCCGTGGAAAAAATTGTGTACATAGCTCTGGCGGGGGCTGTAGGAACGCTGACTCGTTATGGGGTTGGGAGTTTGATGCAGCGTGATGGCGTTGTCGGTATGCCTTGGGGCATTTTTGCCGTAAATATGATCGGTGCTTTGCTGTTTGGATTGATCTGGGCTGCAAGTGAGGAACGAGGGTGGATTAGTGAGAATATGCGGGTGATAGCTCTGGTTGGTTTTATGGGGGCATTTACTACGTTTTCGACGTTTGCGTTCGACAATACGCAGATGGTGAGGGCATCCGAGTGGGGTTGGTTTGCTACGAACATGGTGCTGACAAATGCCGGTGGTTTGGCTGCGGTATACGCCGGATTCAGGGTTGCTCGAGTGTTGTGATCGTTCGATGAATAGTGACTGGTGTTCCTGAATTTAGGTTCGGATGACTGGTAAGGTTTGCGAATTGTTTTTAGGGTTGGTTTGTTAATTGGGAGTTAGGTTGAATGACTGAACAAGTTTGTTTGCATCTTGAGATGATTCAGGATGTGACTCCTTCATCGCAGGATCAGTGTTTACAGTGCATAGAGATGGGCGATGTGTGGGTCAATCTGCGGATGTGCATGATTTGTGGACAGGTTGGTTGTTGCGATAACTCGAAGAACGCCCACGCTACCAAGCACTTTAATTCCGATGGTCATGGGATTATTAAGTCGCATCAGCCTGGTGAAGATTGGTACTGGTGCTACGTCGACGAAGTGATGTTCGAAATCAATGTTGAGTGAGGCTGTTTCGTTTCTCGTGATCAGTCGGTTCAGTTAGCTAAGAAAATCCCTCGGTGTTTGCTGAGGGATTTTTGTTTGGTCGAGTTGTTCGGTACGAAATGGAAAGTCGGATGATGATCTGGCTGCCATTTCCGACCCTGATTTCGGCAGTTGTTCTATTGATAATTACGGTTGAACAACGCCGTCGGTACCGTAGACGGGAAACTGCGGCAGCTTAGGGGCTGGTAGTTGATCGAGATGAACGAAGTAACGCGTGGCTTGGTCGATGAATGAATCGGGGCCTGTGAGTAAGTTACATTCTGTTCGTTCGGTGGTCGGAGGGACGATCTTTCGCTTTTGCCTGATGATGATTTGACTGACTGTGAGTGCTAGGTCATTTTGGGAAGCATTTGGGCGAGAACTCCGCCATCGACTGTGATGGTTTGGCCGGTGATGTAGGAGCTCTCATCGCTGCTTAGCCACGTAACAGCCTCTGCGATGGTTTCGGGGCCACCGAGTGCGCCCATTGGTATGACGCTTCCGTATTTGTCACGAAGGCTGGGGTCTAGATCGAATCGAGCTTCCATGATGGGCGTCGTGATGAAGCCGGGGGCGATGGTATTGACCCTGATGTTCTGGTCTCCAAAGGTTACGGCTGCGGATCTTGTGAGGCCGATGACTCCGTGTTTTGAGGCTGCGTAAGGTGCGCTGTCGGAGCCGCGCATTCCGAGTAGCGAAGAGTTGTTTACGATCGTTCCCCCACCCGATTCGAGCATTGCGGGAATTTGATGGCGCATGCACATCCAAACACCTTTCAGGTTTACGTCGGCAGTTTGGTCCCACAGTTCTTCAGTGAGACCGAGCCAGTCACCGGTGAGTCGACCGCTGAGTCCGGCATTGTTGAATGCGCAGTCGAGTTGGCCGTATTTAATAAGCGTTGCTTGGACCATGTTTTCGACATCGGCCCATTTGGCGACGTCGGTTTGGACGAAGATTGCCTTGCCTCCGTTGTGGGTAATTTCTTTGACGACTTCGAGACTTTCTTGTTCACGACGAGCTGCGATGACGACTTTTGCGCCTTCCCGTGCGAACTGGAAAGCGGTTGATTTTCCCATGCCAGAACTGGCCCCTGTGATGATTGCGACTTTTTCTTCAAGTCTCCGGCTCATGTCGTTATTCCTTTAGAGAGGCAGGTTGGTTAGGTTCGTATTTTGTGTATTGCGCTTTGACGATTGGTGTAAATCTATCGGGCGAATCGTACATCGTGACGTGGAGCGATGGCTATTCGACGGGAGATTGTGGTGTTTTCAGGCCTAATATGCCCGGGCGCGAAAAAGCCCCAGAGACTTCTGGGGCTTTGTGTGATTCAAATATGGCTCCCGAGGCAGGATTCGAACCTACGACCCGCTGATTAACAGTCAGCTGCTCTACCGCTGAGCTACTCGGGAATGCGATTGACGCGCGTTTGATGATACCGCGGTGTTTTGGATTTTGCGTTAGTTTAGGGCAGAATTTCTGATGCATACATTTCTCAGTATTTTTAAGTATCGACTGCAAGCGATACGCCTTCATCAGTTAGTCATCATCTACGGCGATTTGTTGAGATTGCGTGAATCAGGGGTTGTTGTATTCTGGCGATGATTTGTCGGTTGAGGGTAGTCTTTGACTCTCATCGATCCGAATTCTTTAATTTGCTGAGTCGCACCTTGTGCGGGCAGTTCGCCGTGGTTCATTGCTGTAATGACATTTTCTAGAGCTTCCGACAATTTTTCTTTTCTACGCTCAACTGTTTTATCTGCTGCGATCCTTTCAGTTGCAGTGCTTGTTATAACCGGTTGTGCACTTGGGGATTCTGGGTCGGATTCTAACGATGTGGTTTTTGCTGTGGAGATCGACAGTAATGCTGATCTGTTCAAGATCGATTCTGAGACCGGGGATTTGATTCGGCTGACTACGTCGGTAGCGGTTGATCTGATGCCCGTGTGGTCACCAAATAAGAAGCAAATAGCGTTCATTTCTGACACGAACGGTGCTTCGGCATTGTGGCTAATGGATGCCGGTGGACAGTCGAAACGCCAGATATCAGGTCTTAATTCCGATATTTCGAATTTCCGTTGGGCCCCAGATTCGGTTCGAATCGCGATAGAGAACAACCGTGTTGGCAATGGAACGATCTCGATTCTTGATACCGAGACGGATGAGTTGACGCCGTTAACTACTGGGGCTGAGAACGCTAGAGTTGGTGATTGGTCGCCAGACGGTGAGTGGGTTGTTTATGAGGTTGCTGAGGGTCCTGACAGTGCTATACGGCGTCGGAATCCAAACGGAGTTGATGAGATTACGATTGCGAGTGGGCGCAGCGCTAATTCTCGTTGGTCGCGGAACGGTCAGTGGATTGCGTTTGATCGGGTAAATGAAGATGGTTCATTCGACCTTGTGGTGATCGATAAGGATGGCGAAAACGAATCGATTGTTGCGGTGGGGGTCAATCCGGCTGACCCGCACGACTGGTCGCCAGATAGCAAGCAACTGGTGTACTTAAGTGGTGCTTATGGTGAAGCTGAGATTTATGTGACAGGTCGTGACGGCAATGGCATGAAGCAGTTGACATCGAACCGGGTTCTGGATTCGGCGCCAAAATGGAGTCCTGATGGTTCGTCGATATTGTTTCTTTCTGACGGTGACGGTTCTCTCGACGTTTACACCATGAATAAAGACGGTAGTCAGCAGACGCGTGTGACGTCTGAGGATGAGTTGGTGCTATTCGCCGATTGGTAGGGCTTGGCGGTACATAACCTGCCTGAGTTTAACCCCACCTTCTAACTTCCTCCCTTCAAGGTAGTACGGGCTTCACCGCTCTCCCGACACACTACCGACGGTTCCCCACTGCGCCTTACTTCGGTTGGGACGAGGGTGGAGTGGCAGGGTTGATCTCTTGGGCGAAATGACGCGGGCGCGTGATTCATTGCTCGGCGGTGATTACTCTGGTGAGATATTTATGGCCGAAGATGTAGGCGTAGACGGCCTCCAAGAAGAGAGTCAGTGCCCATGCTCCGGCTCCGACCCAAAGTCCGTTGAGGTCGGTGAAATTCACAGTGACTACCACCCAGATTGCCAACGTAATAAGTCGCATCGTATTGATGTAGATGATGGGCCGGGTGTTGCGAGTGCGCATTAGGGCGGCGGTGTAGAGCTGTTCCATGACGAGAGCGATTGGCAGGATTGATAACAGTCGAAATCCGATTGAACTGAGTTCTTTAAGCCGACCTTCGGCTCCCATGATGTCGCCGATCACAAAGTCGGTTATCGGTGGAATGTAGGCGATGATCGCTACTACGGCGAAAGTAATGACCCCGACTGACAGCGCGAATCGTCGGACTCTGAACGGATTGTAGTGGCTGGCGAATAAGGCAAGTGCAGTGTTTTGCGTGCCGTTAGTGGCGACGGCGATTAGTTGAAATACGTAGAACGAGAGGGCAACCGCGGCGATTGATACTTCAGGTTCGGGTGATCGCGCCATGCCAGCGTTGAGGATGGGTTGGGTTCCCGCGGGGAGCATGGCTGCGAAGAGCAGAGGCCAAAAAAACCATGCCATTGCTTTGACTGAGATATCGTTTGTATTGGTGACACCTGTGAATTTGCGGATGGGATTGATCGAGAGAATTGCAAGGGTGGAGGCTTCGGCGAGGGTTCCGGCCGACATTGCGATGGCTGCGATGCTTGCGCCTTGGACAAGATCGGTCGAGAAAAGTCCGAATGCAACCACGACTACGGTGATCCCCCCTGCGCCTGTTCCGTACCAGGCTAGACGGGGGCGGCTAATTCGTAACACTGCTCCGTAGTAGTGCATTTTCAGCACTAAAAGTCCGGGTAGAGGAATGAGCCAGACGAGGGCGTCGGCTGCGTTTTCTTTCAGGTCGCCAGTGATGGAGAAGACGGTTGTGAGTAGGAATTCAGTGGCGGCTGGGATGACAACTATCAGTGCGATGATGGTTACGAGGACGACCCAGAATACGACGAATTTCCGCAGTTGCTTGATTGATTCTTGGTTGTCGAAAAATACGAGAGTGAGTTGCTGAATTCGGAGTTGGGGGAGTCCGACGAACATTGATATTCCGAGGGCGACTGAGAAGCCTCCGATTGCGGCATCTGGATTGTCGGTTCGGGTGAGAATTGCCGATAGGAGCAGTGAGAGGATGGGCACGACTGTCATGTTCGCTGCGGTTGGTAGCAGCAGCGATATGGCGTGTTTTATAAGAGGGGCGTCATCGGATGACTTGGTAGTGCGTCGCAGGGGTGTTGTGGTGCCGAGAGTCATCGAATGACTTGGGCGCAGCTACCGGAAACCTCTTCCGTAACCGCTTTCCGTAGGAAGGTCGACTGAATGAAAGTAGGCGGCTGGTATGTCGATGGTAGGTGCATTCAGATCACGTTACACGTGCCTGAGGCTAACGTGCCTAGTTAGTTGCTATGTCTTGGATTTGCTTGTGGCGGGGGCAGGTGGTTTGATGGTCGTTGGTCATGCCAGCCGATTGCATGAAGGCGTAGGTGATTGTGGGGCCGACAAATGTCATACCTCGTATTTTGAGGTCTTTACTTAAGGCGATCGATTCGACCGTTGCTCCAGCAGGTACATCGTTCATCGATGCGAAGTTTGGTTGAAGTGGTTTGCTGTTAGCGACGAACGACCAGAAGTAGTTGTTTAGCGAACCATGTTCTTTTTGAATGGCGAGTGCGACATTGGCGTTTTTGACCGCTGCGTTGACTTTGAGTTTGTTGCGGATGATGCCTTCGTTTTGGAGTAGGTCAGCAATTTTCATGTCATCGTAGTTGGCTACTTTTTCTAATTCAAAATTGTCGAAGGCTTGGCGGTAGGTTTTGCGTCGTTTGAGGATGGTCTCCCATGAGAGTCCGGCCTGCGCGCCTTCGAGGATTAGGAGTTCGAACAGGTGACGATCGTCGTGGATGGGTACACCCCATTCTTCGTCGTGGTACACCTCGTATATGGGCGATCCGGTGCCGAAGCAGCGGGTGCCGGCGAGAGGGAAGTTGGTGACCATGGACTTGAGGTTATCGCGAGTGAGGCGTGATCCGGTAGGAAGGGATGGCGGTAAGGTCAGTTACTTAGTATTGCCGGAGCGTCGCGGAACCACTTGAAATGAGGTAAACGACAGTCAGCTGAACCCCAGATAATTGAGGCTTACCGTTGGATTTGCTCTGTGTGAATTCATAGTGCATGCCGTCGTACGCCATTAGCCTCGTGTCGTTGCACTGATTTCGAGTGTTTACACACTTGTTGACTCGTAGTCGTGGGGCGACCGAGTAGGGCAGAGGTTTACCGCTACCAATAATGCGAGAGCGCCAACAAATATCATGATCACCACGTTACCAAGTGTCATGGCGGGTACAGACGGTCTGAAGAGTCGCTTCCAGAGTGGAGTATTGGCTATCAGTAAATTAGTTATCGTCACTGTTGATAGCATCTGTGCTTCGTAGGTACGAAGCAATGCCGTAACATGTGTGGTCAGTTTGACTTCGTGTGTTGTCGGACTTTGGTTGAACAAAGGATCGGGTTATGGCTGAACAGGAAAAGCGTTCGGGTCCTCGGCTTACACAGGCGATGGAGAATTATCTGTTGTCGATATATGTCGTTTTAGAGCGAGGCGGCAAGGTGAGTAATTCAAACCTTGTTGATCAGTTAAGACGGGTGCCTGCGAGTGAAAATTTGGGTACATCGTTACCTGCTGTTTCAGGAATGCTTCGGCGCATGGAGAAGGAGTCGCTTATTCGTTTGGGCGACAGTCGCGATATTGATCTGACACCGAAAGGCCGCGGATTAGCGGAATCGATGATTCGGAAGCACCGATTGGCGGCTCGGATGGTGGTTGATTTGCTAAATGTTCCGCTTCACGAGGTGGATGCTGAAGCACATATGTTGGAGCACGCTCTTTCAGATTCCTTAGAGAAGCGTATTCAGGAGAAGCTAGGGAACCCGAAGACAGATCCGTTTGGGCAGCCAATTCCGGGCAGCGGGTACCGGGAGCCTAAAGGAATCGTAACTCTCGACAAGGCCCCTGTGGGAGTTCCGATGGTTGTAGATCGTATTCCAGAGGATGATGCGGAGTTGGTGGCGTATCTGTACGAGAGCGGCGTTTTACCTGATGTTCAAGTGATTGTTGCTGATGTCGCTCCATACCGAGGCGTCGTGACGCTCAAGATCGGAGATGAGATCGCTGTGCTGGGTTACAACGTTTCGAGTGAGATTAGGTTGCGTGAGATTTAAGTGGCCGGGTGGTTTTCTAACCTGATGGTTGGAGAATGACAGGGTCGACAGATCACGCTGTTTGATGTTGATTGCCACGTCGTTCCTCCTCACAATGACAGTTTTCTACGTGGGCGATTGATGGAGCGAATCATGAAGATCGTTGATGTTGAGCTTGTTCAGTTCAGAATGCCGACGTATAGCCACGGTACTAAGTGGGGATATGCGGTAGATGGCAAGCAGCTTGACGGCATTCAGATATTGACGAAGATCGTGACCGATGAAGGCATCGAAGGTTATGCGACCGGTGGGGTTCATTCTTACTTTTACGGTGCATCGGTTGATGAAATTGAGCGGTTGGTCAAGCCGTTACTTGTTGGGCAGGACCCAATGGACCGTGGGTTGCTGTGGGAGTGGATGAAGAGCAACCGCGGATTTTCGGAGGCGCTAATTGGCAACATCGATTCAGCTTTGTGGGATTTGGCGGGTCGAGCGGCAGGGCAGTCGGTTGCTTCGATGATGGGTCGGGTTCGGACAAAGGCCAAGGCTTACGCCTCGACGGCTCCGAACATCGGTTCGCCGGACGTTTACGCCAAGCTACTCTGGAGAGTCGGGATAGCGGCTACACGGCGTTCAAAATTCACGCTTATATCTATGCCGATCCTTCGACTTTAGAAGCTACCCCTAGCAAACCTGCTTCACCGAAGGCTGATCTCGAAGTGTGCGAGGCGGTTTACGACGCTGTTGGTGATTCGATGGATTTGATGCTTGATCCGTGGGGTGTTTATTCGCTTCAGGAATCGTTGATGGTTGGTCGTGAGATCGAGCAGATGGGTTTTTACTTCTTCGAGCACCCGATGGACGAACGGGCGGTTGAGCCTTACAGGCGGCTGTCGGCTGAGCTAGAGATTCCGATATGTGGTCCGGAGTTGGCTGCTGGAATGCACTATTCGCGGGCTGAGTGGGTTGCGCAGAAGGCGACCGATATTAGGCGGATCGACGTGAATTTTGGTGGTTTAAC